>JBAPWQ010000345.1:0-13974 GCA_049283795.1 Desulfobacterales bacterium
TGCCGGATTTTTTCACTTGTAATACACATAATTATTGTTATTATGTGTAAATAATCGGCAAGGGGGCATCAGATGAAGAGGACAAATATCGTACTCGATGAAGAATTGGTCGATAAGTGCATGAAAGCCACCGGCATAAAAACCCAAAGGGCTCTCATCGATCGTGCATTGCGAGAATTGTTGAGGCATGAATCCCAGGTAAAGATCCTTGAATTAAAAGGCAACGTCAACTGGGAAGGAAATATAGGCGAATGGCGCAGGGGCCGTAACAGATGATGGTGTTGATCGATACGACGGTGTGGATCGATTTTTTTGCCGGCAGGCAACTGCCACATGTAGCCATTCTCGAACACTTGATACAAAAAAGGGAGGATATTTGTATCTGCGGGATTATTTTAACCGAGGTACTCCAAGGTATTCGGGAAAAAAGTGACTGTCAAAAAACAAACGAACTTTTCAATGCCCTGATTTACCTGCCGATGCCCCGCTCTGTTTTTTGGGGCGCAGCAGAAATTTACAGAACTCTTCGCCGCCGGGGAATTACGATTAGAAATTCGGTTGATTGCATGATCGCATCTGTTGCAGTCGAAAATGATATCATGCTTTTACATAACGACAGAGATTTTGACGCTATCGAGGAACACCTTCAGTTAAAAGTGCTGACCGCAAAATAAAAAAATGCAAGGAATTCGTTGACTTAATTCACTGCCCGGTCGATGCGGATCACGTAACATCTACGTGGCCATAAAAATAAGAGACTATCATGAGTATAAGCAAAGTTAAAAAGAAATATAAAATAAATGAACAACCTAATGATTTTTTATTTTGGCGATCAAAATAATATGAAGAGCGACTGGACGCGTTAGAGCAAATCCGCAAAGAATACAATCTTTGGAGATATAATGCTGAGCAAGGACTTCAGAGAATTTATAGAATTGTTAAACGACAATAGGGTAAAATATCTGGTAGTTGGCGGGTATGCCGTCGCATTGATTTTATCGATATCGAAAACTTGAAGAGAAATAAAAGGGCTACCGGCTGCGCGCAGGACCTTGCCGATGCAGAAAACCTGGAATAGCATGGTACCAGGATCACCACCCTTGGAACCTTCCAATGGGCTTTGCTTTTCTCAGCCCACTGCCAGCCAATCGGTAAAATGGGAAAATTTTCAACCCGAGTTCGTCATCGAATCAAATCATATCGAGGCGGGGATCAGATCATGATCCCGGGCATCCGCCCTGCGACCCTTTCGACCAAGCCTGTGCAGTGGCTTTAAGAGCGACGGCAAGGGCTCCGCGCCATGTATATATCTTTAGCCATATAAAAACAAACTTTTGGCTTGAAATACCAGCCGGTATGATATATTGTCATACTGGAGGTGTCAAATGGCAGCTGCAAAAATAGCAATTACAATCGATGAAGCCCTATTAAACCAACTCGACTCAATGGTTCAATCCAAAGTTTTTCCTAATCGCAGCAGGGCAATCCAGGAGGCTGTGGCAGACAAGCTTAAACGCCTCGAGAGAACGCGTTTGGCTCAAGAATGTGCAAAACTCGATCCCGAATATGAACAAAACCTGGCTGAGGAAGGATTTTCAACGGAGATGGATGAATGGCCGGCATATTGAGGGGGGATATCTACTGGGCCGATTTAAATCCTGTTATGGGCAGCGAACAAGGCGGCCATCGCCCTGTTCTGATTTTGAGCCACAACATATTCAATGCCAGTTCTGGTACTGTCATCGCGGTAGCTATTACCAGCCAGCCGCAACGGGCGGGATTTCCCTTGTCTCTTGAATTATCAGATACAAAACTCCCCAGAAAATCCTGGGCCAAAATCAGTCAGGTTCGTACGCTGTCAACAAAAAGAATTGGTAAAAAGATGGCAAGCGCTTCTGAAGAAGAACTTGTCAGCATAATTGATGGCTTGAACGAAATAATCGGTGGCTGACTGCCGGGCCGGAATCGAACCCGATGCGATCTTCGATGATTTGCTCAAACGTCAAAAATCGACTAAGCGTAAATGATCGCACTTCCTCCCCCTTGCCCGCGGTCAGAACAACGGATTGCCTATGAACGCCGATGACCGGCCCCGCTGCGGCTGGCCGGGCGACGACGAACTGATGCTTCGCTACCATGACGAGGAGTGGGGCGTGCCGGTCCACGATGATCGCCAGTGGTTCGAATACATCGTGCTGGATGCCTTTCAGGCCGGGCTGTCGTGGCGGACGGTTCTGCTCAAACGCGAGGCTTTCCGGAAGGTGTTTCATGGCTTCGATCCGGCCCGCGTCGCCCGTATGACGGAAAAGGCGGTGGAAAAAGCCTGCCAAAATGCGGCGATCATCCGCAACCGCCTGAAAGTCCGCGCGGCGGTCAACAATGCCAAGGCGTTTCTGAGTCTGCAGAAAAAGCACGGTTCTTTCGACGCCTATATCTGGTCGTTCACCGACGGCAGGGTCATTTACAACAACTGGAAGGAAATAAACGACATCCCCGCTCACACCGCGCTTTCCGATGCCGTCAGCAAGTCAATGAAAAGCGAGGGCTTTTCCTTTGTCGGCACCACCATTTGCTATTCATTTCTCCAGGCGGGCGGCATCGTCAACGATCATCTGGTGGACTGCTTCCGGCACAAAGAGCTAAAGGGTGTTTGAGCGGTTTAGGGTTCAACGTTCCGGGCTGAAAAGAGCCTGAAAAATCTCATATCTGAATAATTCCGGCATTATGGAGTTAGTGAAACCGTTGCACCCAAAAGCATTATAAGATGGTCAATTTAAGTAATGGTGGATGACGTTCCGGAAATCAAAATCATAGAACCTTTGACCCAGAATCTTGTACCTTGAACCCCTATTTCAGCATACGCCACCGACCGATACCAGCAGCCAAGCCCTTTATCTTAAAGCCTATAGTCAAAGATCTTCCGGTGTGAAGGCCACCACATCGTCGATATCGGCCGCATCGGCCAACAGCATCACCAGGCGATCGATACCCAGGGCGTTTCCGGCGGCAGCCGGCATATCCTTCAGAGCGCTCAGAAATTTCTCGGGCATCGGGTAAACCGCTTTGCCGGTCAACCGCCGCAGCTTGCCCTCTTGCTCGAACCGCGACCGCTGCTCCGCCGGATCGGTGAGTTCGCTGAAGGCATTGCAGAGTTCCAGGCCGCCGATGTAAAGCTCGAAGCGTTCGGCCAGGCGGCGATCTTCCGGTTTCAGCCGCGCCAGCGCACCGCAGGCGGCCGGGTAGTCATAGAGAAACACCGGCTGGTCGAGGCCGAGGTGCTGTTCGATGTCGAGCCCCATCACTTCGTCGAAACGATCCTCCGCCAGGGCCTTATCCACCGATACCGAAGCAAAACACTCGAAGGCTTCGGCCACCGTCAGCCGCGGCCACGGCGGCGTCAAGTCGATCTGATGCCCCTGGTAGCGCAACACAACCCCCGAGCCCGCCTGCCGGGCGACGACACCGATCAACTCCTCGCACTGCGTCATCATGGCGGTGTAGTCGGCACCGGCCGTGTACCATTCCAGCAGGGTCATCTCCGGTAGGTGCTTTCGCCCCCTTTCATTGCTTCGAAAGCATTTGCAGATCTGAAAAATGCGGGGATAACCGGCGGCCAGGAGCCGCTTCATGCACAGCTCGGGCGAGGTCTGCAGGTACCAGTCGCCGGACGGCTGGGCGTCGATGTGCGCCTCCGGCGCCGGCGCGGGGATCCGGATCGGGGTCTCCACTTCGAGGTAGTCGTTTTCAGCGAAAAACCGCCGCACGCTTTCGATGATTCGGGCCCTCAGCCGAAGGTTCGATAGCCGGGCCGTCTGCCGGAAGGGTATCGTCATCGAACAGGCACTACTTAGCCGCTTCTTCACGGAGCCGGTGATGGATGTGATCCGCCTCCCAGCGCTTGTCGAGGAAGTAAAGAACCGGGACCGTCATTCGGGAAAACAGCAGGGAGGCTACTTCCCCGGCCATCAGCGAAATCGCCAGACCCTGGAAAATGGGGTCGAAGAGGATTACCGAGGCCCCGACCACCACCGCGGCGGCGGTCAGCATCATGGGGCGAAAACGCACCGCCCCGGCATCGATCACGGCCCGGTCGAGCGGCATTCCCTGGCGCAGCCGCAGCTCGATGAAGTCGACCAGGATGATGGAATTGCGCACGACGATGCCGGCGCCGGCGATGAAGCCGATCATGGAGGTGGCGGTGAAAAAAGCCCCGAACGCCCAGTGCGCCGGGAGGATGCCGATCAGCGAAAACGGAATGGCGACCATGATGACCAGCGGCGTTGAGTACGAGCGGAACCAGCCCACGACCAGCACGAAGATCAGCACCAGCACGATCCCGAAGGCGATCCCCAGGTCGCGGAACACCTCGTAGGTGATGTGCCACTCCCCGTCCCACTTCATGGCGAACTTTCGGTCGCTTTCCGGCACGACGGCGCTGTATTGGGCGATGCGGTAGCCTTCCGGCAGGTCGATGCGGCCTATTTTGTCCCACATTTCCAGGATGGCGTAGACCGGGCTCTCCTTCACACCGGCCACATCGCCGATCACGTAGACCACCGGCAGCAGGTTCTTGTGGTAGATGCTGCGGTCGATGGTGGTTTTGCGCGGCGTCACCAGGCTCGAGAGCGGAACCAGATGGCCATCTTTGCCGGGCAGCTTGAAGGTCTCCAGGCGCTGGATGCCGGCCCGGGCCGCGAGCGGAGACCGGAAAGTGATCTGAACGTCTTCCCTTTCTTCCGGCATGTGCATCAGCCCGACGGCCTGGCCCGCCAGGGCGGACGTCAGCGCCTGGTTGATCTGCGCCACCTGGATCCCGTTCAGGGCGGCCTTCTCCTGGTCGACTGCCAGATCGTAGCGCACCTGGTCGCCTTCCATATACCAGTCCACATCCACGACACCGGCGGTTTCTTTGAAAATCCGCCGGATCTCGAGGGCCAGTTTGCGCTGACGCTCGTAATCGGGCCCGTAGACCTCGGCCACGAGCGTCGAGAGGACCGGCGGGCCCGGCGGCACTTCGACCACCTTGACCCGGGCGCCGTAGCGATCGGCGATCGTTTTGAGCGGCACCCGCAGCCGCTTGGCAATCTGGTGGCTCTGCTGCCGGCGCTCGCCCTTGGGCGCCAGGTTGACCTGGATGTCGGCCACCGCGGGGCCTTGCCGCAGATAGTAGTGCCGCACCAGGCCGTTGAAGTTGAAGGGCCCGGCGGTGCCGGCATAAATCTGGTAGTCCGTGACCTCGTTGACAGTGGCGATAAAATGGCCCATCTCGCGCGCCGCGGCTGCGGTCTCTTCCAGCGTGGCGTTCTGGGGCATGTCGATGATGACCTGGAACTCGCTCTTGTTGTCGAAGGGCAGCATCTTGACCCGCACCAGGCCCACGGCCACCAGCGCGCAAGCCAGAAGCAGAAGCACCACGACCCCGATCAGAAAGGACCAGCGCCAGAACGGGCGGTGGATCAGGGGGTCCATGACGCGCCGGTAGAGCCGGGTGGCCCAATCCTCCGGCTCACTTTGCTCCCCGTCTTTATCTACCGTGTGTTCCTCGTGTCGGATCAGGCGCACCGAGGCCCAGGGGGTGACGATAAACGCCACCACCAGCGAAAACACCATCGCGGCCGAAGCGCCGACCGGAATCGGCCGCATGTAGGGTCCCATCAGACCGCCGACAAAAGCCATGGGCAGTATGGCGGCGATGACCGTCATGGTCGCCAGGATGGTGGGGTTGCCGACCTCGTCCACCGCTTCGATGATCACCTCGAACCGCGAGCGCCCCTGGTTTTCGGGCAGCCGATAGTGCCGCACAATATTCTCCACCACCACGATGGCATCGTCCACCAGGATTCCGATCGAGAAAATCAGGGCGAAAAGCGTAATGCGGTTCAGGGTGTAGCCGTAAAGGTAGAAAACCGCCAGGGTCAGGGCCAGAGTCACCGGAATGGCAAAGGCCACCACGCCGGATTCCCGCCGGCCGAGCGTCAGCCAGATCAGCAGCGTCACCGAGATGATCGCTATCAGCATGTGCCACAGCAGCTCGTTCGATTTTTCTTTGGCCGTCTCCCCGTAGTTGCGGGTGATCGTGACATGGATGTCGGCGGGGATGACCGTGCCGCGGGCTTCCTCCATCCGTTTGATCACGTTTTCGGCCACGTCGATCGCGTTGGTCCCTTTGCGTTTGGCCACGGTCAGGGTGACCGCCGGGCGCAGGGGTGCAATCGGTTCCCCGCGCTGCACCTCCCCTGCGGCCGCCGCCGGTCCCGCGCCGAAGAACACGTATTGATCGGGCTCCTCGGGGCCGTCGGTTATGGCGGCGACATCCCGCAGGAAAACCGGCCGGCCGTCGTGCACGCTGACCACCACCCGGCCGAGGTCGGCGGCGTTTCTTAAAAACCGCCCGGTGTGGACCAGCACCTGGCCGTTCGCCGGCGAGGGGAAACCGCCGGCATCGGCCTCCTGATTGGCGGCAAGCACGAGCTGTATGACCTGCCGGTCGGACAGGCCGAAGGCGGCCAAGCGCACCGGGTCCAACTCGACCCGGACCTGGCGCCGGTAGCCGCCGATCAGCGTGGTCGTCGAAACGTTCTTCTCGCGCTTGATCAGGTTCTCGGTTTCGGCCGCCACCCGCCGCAAGGTGTAGTGATCGGCGGTGTCGCTCCAGAAGGTCAGGGTCAGGATGGGAACATCATCGATGTAACGGGGCTTGATCAGGGGCGGGGTCACGCAGCAGGGAATGCGGTCCATGTTGGCCATCAGCTTCGACTGGAGCCGCACGATCGATCTTTCCTCGTCCTCGCCCACATAGAAGCGCACCACCACCATGGCCATGCCCGGGCTGGAGGTGGAGTAGACGTACTGCACGCCCGGGATCTCCCACAGCAACTTTTCCATAGGGCTGGTGACGCGTTGTTCGACCTCTTTGGCGGATGCGCCCGGCATCTGCACGAAGACGTCGATCATCGGAACGATGATTTGCGGCTCCTCTTCGCGCGGCAGGGCGATGACCGCGGCGACGCCCAGCAGCAAGGCGGCACCGATGACCAGGGGCGTGAGCTTCGAATCGATGAAAAACTGGGCGATCCAGCCGGCCGGACCCAGCTTCCGGCTCATGAAGCCGCCTCCACCCGGGTGCCGTCGCCGAAGCCGGGTGGCGGGGCGACGACATACCGTGCACCGTCCCGAAGTCCGGAGAGCACCTCCACGGTGTCGCCCACACTGCGTCCGGTGCGGATCAGGTGGAACCGGGCGATCTGGTCGTTGTCGACGAGGTATATCCCGGTCAGCTGCCCTTCGCGCACCACCGCCGAGGCCGGTACCAGGATCAGGCGGCCGGTGCCGACCGGGACGCTGACGCGGGCGAACAGGCCGGATCTCAAGTTTTCGGCGGCCGGCAGCCGGACCTTGACCAGGAAGGAGCGGCTCCTGGCATCGGCCGCCGGAACGATCGTCGCCACCGTGCCCTTCAGCGGCTTGTCGATCAGCCCCGGCACCCGCACGGCCACGGCGTCGCCGACGCCAACGGCCAGGATGTGGTTTTCCGGCAGTTCCAGGTCGACCCGAAATTCCCCATCACCCTCGATCTTCACCAGGGGAGTTCCCGGCGCCGCCAGGTCACCGACCTCCACCAGTTTATCGACCAGAATGCCATCGTAGGAAGCCGTGACGACGGCATCCTTGTAGGCGACCCCGGCGCCCGCAACCGCCGCCTGGGCTTGCTGCACCTTGCTGCGGGCGGCGGCCGTCATGGCTTCGGCCTGGCTCAGCGCCGCCTGCGCCTGGCGGTGGCGGGCGGCGACGGCGTCCAACTCCTGCGGCGTCACCGCCTCTTCTTTGAGCATGGCCACATAGCGATTGTAGGTCGTTTGCGCCAATTCGGCGGCGGCCCGCGCCGATACCCGGGCCGCGGCGGCGGCCTGCTCGGCCTTTCCGGCTTCGGACAGCGCGGCTTGTGCCTCCTGCAGCCGGGCCGACACCTGGCGCTGGTCGAGCACCACCAGCGGCTGCCCGGCCTTGACCCGCTGGCCCTCATCCACCGGGATGGCGCGCACCGTGCCCATGATTTTACTGGAAAGAACGCTGGTGGTCTGGCTCCTGATCGTCCCCATGGCCTCGTAGACTTCGGGATGGGAGGTCGGCTGCACCGCTGCGATCTCGACCCGCACGGCGTGGCCCGCCTTCTCGGCGACCGTGCCGGGCCCGATGTCGCCGCAACCATTGAGAATCGGTAAAGTTATATAAAAAAACAGAAACGCCTTTTTCAGCATTGCTGACCCCGTCAGTTGTAGAGGCGATAAATTTTTTGCCCCTACGTGCGCCCGCAGGCGAACATAAAACCAGGCTGTTGCCCTGTCAGAAAATAAGATCATGCCCGGCAGACGATCACAGCGTCAGCGCCAGGAAGCGCGCCGCCGCCCGCGCCAGCTCGATGAGGTGGGTCGGGAAGATGCCGATGACCACCATCGCCGTTACCAGGGCGCCGGTAAGGAACTTGACCGGCGCCGAGATCGAGAGGGCCGGCAGATCGTGGGCGGGCTCGAGCAGATACGCCGCCTTGATCACCAGCATGTAGTAGTAAAGCGAGATGACCACATTGATCATGGCGATCAGCACCAGGGTGAAATAGCCCTGCTGCATGGCGGCAACGAAGACCAGCAGCTTGCCGGTGAACCCGATAGTGGGCGGGATACCGGCCAGACCGAACAGCGCCAGCATCAGGGCCATGGCCAGCAGCGGCGAACGCCGGTGCAGCCCGGCCAGCTGGTCGATCTGCAGGCTGCCGCCGTCGCCGGCCACCTTGACCAAAACCAGAAAACAGGTAAACTTCATCAACAGCAGGGACAGCGCATAGAAGATGGTGGCGGCGTAGCCGGCCGCGTTCATGCTCAGGATCCCGATCAATACATACCCGGCATGGGCGATGCTCGAGTAGGCCATCAGCCGGTTGAAGTCTTTCTGGGCGACGGCTGCCAGGTTGCCGACGGTCATCGAAACAATGGCCAGCGCCACCAGCGTCTGCGCCAGGTAGGCGCTGCCGCCGCTTGCGGCCGCGAACCTCATCAGGATGGCGACGGCGGCCACTTTGGATGCTGAGGCAATGAAGGCCGCCACCTGGTTGGGCGCGGCCTGGTAGACATCCGGTGCCCAGAAGTGAAAGGGAAACACCGCCAGCTTGAAGAAAAACCCTCCCAGGCTTAGGACCAGGCCGATGACCACCAGGGGCCGCTCGATCGCTTCTGGCAGCACCAGCGCCAGTTCGCGCAGGTAGACCTCCTTGACCGACCCGTAGAGAATGGCCAGCCCGAAGAGCATGACGGCCGAAGCGCAGATGCCGATCAGAAAATACTTCAGGCCGGCTTCGAGGCCGGACTCCTGCCGGCGCTGCAGGGCCACCAGGATATAAAGCGAATAACTGCTGAGTTCCAGCGCGACGTATATCGTCAGCAGGTGCACCGCGCTGACCAGCATCATCATGGCCAGGGTGCAGGCAAAGAGCAGTAGGTAGAACTCGGGGTGCACCTTCCGGTCGACACCGCCCAGATCGGGGCAGATGCAGACGACCAGAAACAACCCCATCGACAGCATGACCTTGAACACCTGCGAATACAGATCGACGCTGTAGGTCCCGCCGAAGAGCAGGCCTTCGGATCGCACGGCGGCCAGGCAAACCGCCATCCCGGCCGCCGCCAGGAAGAGGGCCGTGAAAAAAACGGCCCGCGGGTCGCGCGCCGGCCGCATGGCCAGTATCGTAAAAACGATTACGGCTGAGAAATAGAAAATTTCAGGACCGAGAAGAAGCCGTTGCATCAGGGTAACCCGTTGATGAAAGGAATGGTTGCCGTGTCGATCATGTTGAACATCAGCGCCGGGTAGATGCCGAAGATCACGATGACTGCGGCCAGTATCAGGCGCGGTATCCCGAGGCCGGGGGCGATGTCGGGCAGCCGGGCGAATTTTTCGTTGGGCGGCCCGTAAAAGGCTTTCTGGATCACGCGCAGCATGAACAGCGCGCTGATCACCAAAGCGCCGACGGCCAGGGCGCCGCGCACCGGGAAGGTTCTGAAGGCGGAGAGAAAAACCAGCAATTCGCCCCAGAAACTGGCCAGAAACGGCACGCCGATCCCGGCCAGCGCCGCGAGGATGAAATAGCCCGAAGCAACCGGCATGATGCGGCTCAGCCCGCCGAGTTCCCCGATCAAGCGGGTGTGCGTGCGGTCGTAGATGTAGCCGACGGAGGAAAACAGGAGGGCCGTCATGATGCCGTGCGCAAACATCTGAAAGACGGCGCCGTTCAGGCCGTCCACGGTCACGGTCGCCAAGCCCAGACCGACGATGCCCATGTGCGACACGCTCGAATAGCCGATCACGAACTTGAGGTCGGTCTGCTTCAAGCCCACCAGGGCGCCGTAGACTATGCCGATCGCGGCCAGAAGGGCCATGAGCTGAGCCCAGTACTGCCAGCCGAGCGGGCACAGGAACATGCCGATCCTAAGGATGCCGAACGCCCCTATTTTCATCAGCACGCCGGCGTGGATCATGCTGACCCCGGTCGGTGCGGCCACGTGCCCCACCGGCGACCAGGTGTGAAACGGCCACACGCCGGCCAGAATGCCGAAGCCGATGTAAAAGAGCAGAAAAGCGAATTTCTGCTGGTAGGGAGTAAACAGACCCTCGCGCATCAGCGTGATCACGTTGAAGGTGTTCAGGCCCGACTGGACGAAGAGATAGATCATCCCCGGCAGGATCAGGGCGCTGCCGGCCAGCAGGTAAAGAGTCAGCTTCATGGCCCCGTATTCCTTGCGGGTGCTGCCCCAGACGGCAATCAGCAGGTACATCGGAAAGAGGGAAACGTCGTACCAGATGAAGATGAAGAACAGGTCGAAGCTCATGAAGAGGCCGAAGACGCCGGCCACCAGCAGGAAGGTCAGGGCAAAAAACTCCTTGACCCGGTACTCCAGCTCCCACATGGTCAATACGGCCGTAAAAAAGACGATGCCGGTCAGCAGCAGCATGGGCAGATTGAAGCCGTCGGCCGCATTGAAGTAGGTGATCCCGAGCGACGGCTCCCAGGCCAGTTTTTCCGCAAACTGCAAGCCGCCGAGGCTTTGGTCGTAAGCAAAAAAGAGATAGGTGGAAAGAGCCAGGGTAATACCAGCACAGACCGCGCTGACCCGTTTGATGGCCGTCGGGCGCCCCTGCGGGATGAACAGAATCACCAGCAGCCCGATGACGCAACAAAGGAGAATGGCGCTCAGGTAGGGAAAGTCGGCATATGCTGTCGGCATGTCAAACTGGTCCTGTGTTTGTCGAAAGAGTTCGTTAGCCCCCGGCGCGAGCAGAGGAAGTCTCCGCGGCTGGCGGGGCGCGCTAAAAAAAAACAATTCACGTCAGGTGGCCAACCGTCCCCTCGGGCGGCGTCGGAAAATCGGGGATATCCGACGTATCCCTGCCTTTGATGTCCCGCTATAGGCTTTAAGATAAAGATGATCACGACCGATCATCGCCGTCCGGCTTCGCCCGGCTGCAGGGCCGAGAGATCGACCCGGTTCAAAAAATAAAATAGACGCCCAGCAGCACCATGACCGCGAAAATGATCAGCAGCCGGTACTGGATCATTCCGGTGTGCAGGAAGGCCAGCCGGCGTCCCGCGGCGACCGTGCCGCGGCTGAGACCGTCGATACTGCCGTCGATGACCTTCTGATCATTGCGGGCGCACAGGGCGGCGATTCCCCGGTAGACGAACCGGTCCAGCGCGAACCGGTAAAAGCGATCGAGATACCAGCGTTCGGCAAAAAAGTCATTGAGCCACGCAATTCGTTCCACAAACCCGACCCGTGCGGCCCCGCGCCGGCCGAATTCGAACCAGGCCAGGGCCACCGCAGCCGCCGCCAGCCCCAGGGAAGCAAAGAGTACCCAGCCGTGATGGGCCGCCGCCTCGATCGCCCCCGGACCGCGGGCCAGAAAATGCTCCAGCGGCACCGCCCAGAATCCCAGCAGGAGTGTGGCCGCCGAGAGAATGATCAGCGGCCAGCCCATCAGGCGATCCGCGTTGCGGTGGTCGCCGGCTTCATGCCCGTGGGGGCCTTCAGCCGCAGTTGGGACGCCTGGAAACAGGATGATGAAGATCAGGCGAAACGTGTAGTACGCGGTCAGGAATACGCCCGTCAGCGCGGCCGCGACCCAGATGGGATTCGACTGGTCGGCCAAAACCCCGATGATCAGCTCCTTGCTGAAAAACCCGGAGAGGGGGGGCACGCCGGCCAGGGCCGCGGCCCCGATCACCATGCAGACCATCGGAAGTTTCAGGTTGCGGCCGCCCCGGCGGCCGATCTCGACCATGTCGTTGGTGCCGAGGTGGTGGATGAAGACCCCGGAGCACAGAAACAGCAGGGCCTTGAAACCGGCATGGGTGGTCAGATGAAAGACCCCGGCAAAAAAGCCGCCCGCCGCCAGGCCCATGATCATGTAGCCCAGTTGGCTGATGGTGGAATAGGCCCAGACCCGTTTGATGTCACGGCTGACCATGGCCATGGTGGAGGCTGCGATCATGCTGATGGTGCCGATCGTCAGAAACACGGCCATCGCGGTCGCGGAATGGCTGAAGAGCGGGAACAGGCGCGCGAAGAGATAGACGCCCGCGGCCACCATGGTGGCCGAATGGAGCAAGGCACTGACCGGCGTCGGGCCTTCCATGGCGTCCGGCAGCCAGGTCAGCAGGGGAAACTGGGCACTCTTGCCGACGATGCCGCCGAAAATCAACAGTGCAGAAACGGTGAGAAGAAACGGCGACATGCGCTCGGCCGGCGCCGGTCCGTTCAACTCCATGATGTCCAGGTTGCCGAAGTGAATCAGCACCAGCAAAAGCCCCAGGAAAAACGCCACGTCCCCCAGGCGGGTCATGATGAACGCCTTCTTGCCGGCTTCGCTGGCGCTGAACTTTTCGTACCAGAACCCGATCAGCAGATAGGAGGCCAACCCCACCAGTTCCCAGAAGATGTAGAGTTGGATGAGGGTCAGGGAAATGGTGAGGGAGGTCATGGCCCAGGCGAACAGGGACATGAACGCATAGTAGCGCCCGAAGCCCGGGTCTCCGGCCATGTAGCCGAGGGAATATACCTGGACGAGAAAACAGATGACGGCCACAACCCCCAGCATGAGCAGGCTGACCGGATCGAGCAGGAATCCGAAGGGAATCGTGAGGTCTCCGGAGGCCACCCACCGCATTCCGTAGCGCAGCGGTGCGGCCGCATGCCAGTTTCTGACCAGCAGCCACACGGCGCTCGCCAGCGCAACCGATACGGCCGCGATCGAGACGGCGGCGGCCCGACGCGGATGCGGCCGCAAAAAAATGATGATCACCGCGAAGGCGACCGCCGGCGGCCAGGTGGCCAGGGCCGCCAGCGTCAAGGTGGAAACCACAGGTCCGGATTCGATCATGTCGATATCATTTCAACAGGTTGAAATTACTTGGATCCACAGAGCCGGTGCGTCGGTACACGCTGATGATCAGCGCCAGCCCGACCGACACTTCGGCGGCGGCGACCGCAAAGATTAACAGCACGAACGCCTGGCCTTCCAGGTCGTGCCAGCGCAAAGCGGCCCCCACAAAGGCGATGGTGGCAGCGTTCAACATGATCTCGACCCCGAGCAGGATCATGACCAGGTTGCGACGCGCCACCGCACAGACGATGCCGAGCAAAAAGAGCAGTCCCGCCAGAAGCAGAACATGCCTGAAGGAGACGATCATTTATTTTCCTCGCTTGGCAGCACGGCGCTTTTCCCTGTCAGCTTGCCCAGGTAGAGGGCTCCCACGAGGGCAATCAACAACAGCAGGGAAACGATTTCGATCGCCAGCCAGTGGTGTTCGAAAACAAAGCGCCCGAGAGCCCGCGGCGTGGCCACCGCTGCGGTCAAGGGGGCGCGGGCGTCACCGTCGGTTATGACCACGTACACGCCGACGGCCAGGTAAACGGCGGCCATGAC
>JBAPWQ010000346.1:0-4212 GCA_049283795.1 Desulfobacterales bacterium
TACAGCGCGTTGCTCGAAACCTCGACCAGCGAACATGCGGCCCGCATGATGGCCATGGACAATGCCACCAAGGCCTGCAACGACATGATCGAAAGTCTGACACTGGCCTACAACAAGGCGCGCCAGGCAGCTATTACGGCCGAATTGATGGACATCGTCGGCGGCGCCGAGGCCCTCAAGGGATAAGAACACCACTTTGCCTATATCGTTAACAGGAGGTCGTTTCGATGGGAGAAAACACTGGTAAACTATTGCAGGTCATGGGACCGGTCGTCGACGTGGAGTTCGAACAGGGCAAGCTGCCGACGATTTACACCGCATTGACGATTACAAATCCGGCCATCGATGAGAGAGAGGACAACCTGGTGATCGAGGTGGCCCAGCATCTCGGTGACAACGTCGTGCGCTGCATCGCCATGGACGTTACCGACGGTCTGGTCCGCGGAATGCCGGTCAAGGATACCGGAAATCAGATCATGATGCCGGTCGGCGAGGCCGGCCTCGGGCGCGTTCTGAACGTCGTGGGCCGTCCCGTGGACGGGCTGGGACCCGTCAGCCAGGAAAAAATGATGCCGATTCACCGGATGGCCCCCAAGTTTACCGAGCAGGACGTCACCGTGCGGGTCCTGGAAACCGGGGTCAAGGTCATCGATCTGCTGGTGCCGTTTCCCCGCGGCGGCAAAATGGGGATGTTTGGCGGTGCCGGAGTGGGCAAGACCGTCATCATGATGGAGATGGTTCACAATATCGCCATGCAGCACGGCGGCATTTCGGTGTTCGCGGGCGTCGGGGAACGAACCCGCGAAGGAAATGACCTCTACCACGAAATGAAAGACTCCGGGGTCCTCCCCAAGGCGGCGCTGATCTACGGGCAGATGACCGAGCCGCCCGGCGCGCGGGCACGCGTGGCCCTTTCGGCCCTGACGGCCGCGGAGTACTTTCGGGACGAGGAAGGCCAGGACGTGTTGATCTTCATCGACAACATTTTCCGGTTCACGCAGGCCGGTTCCGAGGTTTCGGCCCTTCTCGGCCGCATGCCCTCGGCGGTCGGTTACCAGCCGACGCTGGCAGTCGACCTGGGTGAACTCCAGGAGCGCATCACCTCCACCGACAAGGGCTCCATCACCGCGGTTCAATGCGTGTACGTGCCGGCCGACGACCTCACCGACCCTGCGCCCGCCACCACCTTCGCCCACCTCGACGGGACCGTGGTGCTCTCGCGGCAGATCGCCGAGCTCGGGATCTATCCGGCGGTGTACCCGCTTGACTCGACCTCCCGGATTCTGGATGCGAACTATATCGGGGAAGATCATTACCAGACGGCGCGCCAGGTCCAGCAGATTCTGCAGAAATACAAGGAACTCCAGGACATCATCGCCATTCTGGGCATCGAAGAGCTTTCCGACGAGGACAAGATCACCGTCGCCCGCGCGCGCAAGATGCAACGATTCTTATCGCAACCCTTCCACGTCGCCGAAGCCTTCACCGGCAAGGCCGGCAAGTACGTCAAGATCGAGGATACCGTTCGCAGTTTCAAGGAAATCTGCGAGGGCAAATACGACCACATCCCGGAGCAGTCTTTTTACATGAAAGGCGGCATCGAGGAAGTGGTTGAAGATGCTAAGAAAAGGGAAGAGGTTGCCTAACAGAGGGGGCAGATTATGGCTGAAAATATTAGACTGGAAGTCGTTACCCCCGAAAGAATCGCTGTCAGCGAGGACGTCAAAATCGTGGCGGCACCGGGGACCCTCGGTGAATTCGGTGTTCTCAGCGGCCACACACCGTTCATGACAACCCTGAAAACCGGTACCATCCGGTATACGGATGCCGACGGCGTCGAGCGCTTTGTCTTCATCAGCGGCGGATTCGCCGAAGCACTGCCGAACAAGGTGACCATTCTGGCCGAATCCGCCGAGCGGCGGCGCGACATCGACCTCGAGCGGGCCATGGTGGCCCTCGAACGCGCGCAACAGCGCCTGGCGGAAGACCGCAAAAAAGACACCATCGATTTCACCCGCGCCCGGGCTGCGCTTGAAAGAGCCTTGCAGCGGGTCAGGCTGGCCGAATCACGCAAGAGATAGCCGATGTAAGCTGTTACTTAAACAGGATAACCATCCGAAAGGGTAAACCGGCTTTGTGGGTTTGCCCTTTCTTTTCTTGAAAGGAACCGATGCAGCACAGCGACGAAACGGTCGCGGTCGTTATTCTGGCCGCGGGTCTCGGCACCCGGATGAAATCGGACAAGGCCAAGGTATTGCACGAGGTCTGCGGTCGTCCGATGATTCTTTACGTCGTGGATACCGCCGCCAAAGTGGCCGGCGACAACGTCATCCTGGTTGTCGGGCATCAGGCGCAGCGGGTTCAAGAGGTGGTCAGCCGGAGCGCACGGGTCCGGTACGCCCTGCAGGAGCGCCAGCTCGGTACCGGACATGCCGTGCGCTGCGCCTTGGCCGATGTTCCCTCTGAGTGTCGGCAGGTACTGATTCTGTGTGGCGACGTCCCCCTGATCGAAGAGCTGACCGTCCGCCGGCTGATCGCCGATCACTGTGCTTACCGGCGGGATGTGACGGTCCTGGCGATGGAACTCGAAAATCCGAAGGGCTACGGGCGCATCATCCGCAATGACGCCGGTCAGGTCGTGGCCATCGTCGAAGAAGCCGATGCGTCTGAGGACCAGCGCACCATCAGGATCGTCAACACCGGCGTCTATTGCGTGGCCAAATCTTTTTTGACGCGCGCCTTGAATGAAATCGACACTGACAACGCCCAACATGAACTCTATCTGACCGACATCGTGGGTGTCGGCCATCGTGACACCGGCCGGGTGGGGGTGATGGTCGCAGACAATGCGCTGGAGTTTCGCGGCATCAATTCACGCGACGATCTTTTGGCCGTCGAAAGCCTCATGATGCGTTGTCCCACCATTTAAACTTGACTTTTTCCGTCATCATGGATTATAAATCGATAAAATGCCGAGGTGAAAGATTGGAAAACGAACACATCATAAAACAGTTTGATGAGATCGAACGTAAAATCGAGCGAATGATCGAAGTTTACAAATCCTGTGAGGCGAAGAATCTGGAACTCACAAACAAAATTGATACATTAGAGGAGGAGCTTCAAAGTAAGGCTGAAGTGGAGAAAAACTATCAAGAGGAAAAGACCTTGATCCGGTCAAAAATTGACAACCTGCTGGCCAGGTTGGGTGATCTAACGGATCAATAACGGCCGGCCGTTCAGGTTAAAGGTGCGGAAAGGGCGGTGACGCTTTTTTGGAACAGCTCGTTACCATAGAATTGTTTGGGCAGCCGTACACGTTTAAAACCCAGTCGGAACTGAGTCAGGCGAAAGAGGTCGCGGACCTCCTGGTAAGAGAGGTCACCAAGGTCGCCGATTACTATCCCAACAAGTCTACAAAAATGAACCATGTCACCATCATGATCCTTGCCGCACTCAATATCGCCCAGGAGTATTTGGAACTGGAAAAAAATCGATCGCATGTCATCGGCACCCTATCGGACCGTTCGGCGGAATTGATCCGCAAGCTCGTCGGCTGTTTTATGGAACCCGAAGGCGCCGAATCCTACCGGCTTCAAACGGGTGCGTAGGTTAGGGTCATCCCCTTAAAAAAAATCTTTTGCCATCCCACGAACCTCTCGTGGCGCTCGATAGAAGGGTTTTCTTTCCAGCCCGCCGGCTTGACGCCTTACTTATAGTCGCACTATCTGGTTGTCGACCCCTGCCGTGTTCGTGATTGGAAGATGTTCTTTGTCCCAACACCAACGCACCGGGGGCTATCGCTGGTTTCGGTGTGCACATTCCGGTATTGCACCGGAAAAGCCTGAAGAAGCCAAATGGCACCCACTTTGAACCAATGGTTCAAAGAACCTGACAACACGGCACAGTGGCAGGGGTCCTCACCCGGTATTCATCGACGTCTTCCCCGCTCGGGACGGACCGGCTGCAGTTCAAATACGCTGAAGCGGTAGCGCTTTCAAGGGGTCAACGTTGCACGACTGCCGGAAACGACATCCTGCCGGATCATCGAAGCGGCTTGCCTTTTATTCCTCCTCGATCACATCACACAATTAACTTTGGCCCTCATCTGACGATTCGATCGATTGCCGCCGCTTGGCCAAGTCGCTGAATCGTTCGTTAGATTGTTGCAATCGAATTGCTGCTGCCGCTGAATGACTTTCGGCATGAATTCCG
>JBAPWQ010000347.1:0-6170 GCA_049283795.1 Desulfobacterales bacterium
GGGCGGGACCGTATTCCTGATCGAGCCCGTAAGCATCCCGACGGCTATCCACCTGCCCCTGGCCTCCCTGCGGTCGGTTGCCGTGGTGATGCTGGCGATTGTCCTGGCATTCGGGATAGCGACCGCCCTCAGAAAAAGCGCCATGACGATCGGCGGGTGGAAGATTCAGATTCCCTCCCTGCGCCTGTTCGTCAGCCAGGTCAGCCTGGCCGCACTGGACTGGATGCTGGCGGGCCTGGTGCTGTTCGCGCTGCTGGCACCGGGCGCCGCCCTGCCCTTTCCGCAGTTTCTGGCGATTTTCCTGCTGGCCCAGTTGTCCGGACTTGTCAGCCAGGTCCCCGGGGGACTCGGCGTGTTCGAGACCGTGATCGTGCTGCTGATGTCCGGCAGGGTGCCGGCGGATCAGACCTTCGCGGCCCTGCTCGGCTATCGCGCACTCTATTACTGGCTGCCGCTGGGCGCGGCCGCCCTGTTGCTCGGGGCGCAGGAACTCCTGCACAAACGGGAACGATTGACCTTTTTTGGCCGTCTGTTCGGACGCTGGGTGTCGCCCATGGTCCCCCAGGTGTTTGCCTTTGCGACCTTTCTCGGCGGGGTCATCCTGCTGATTTCCGGCACGACCCCGGTCCTCGAGCAGCGCATCGCCGTAGTTAAAAAGTTGATTCCCCTGCCCTTTCTGGAGATTTCACACTTTGTCGGCAGTGTCGCCGGCATGGGCCTGCTGCTATTGGCCCGGGGGCTGCAGCGCCGGCTGGATGCCGCCTATCACCTGACCGTCGGGTTATTGTTCATCGGTATCGCCGCCTCCCTGATCAAAGGCTTCGATTACGAGGAGGCCGGTGCGCTGCTGCTGATCCTGGTGGCGCTCTGGCCCACGCGCCGGCATTTTTACCGCAAGGCCTCCCTGTTCAGCCAGCCGTTCAATGCGGGCTGGATCGCGGCCATCCTGATTGTTCTGGCCGGTACCGTCTGGCTCGGTTTTTATTCCTATCGCCATGTCGAATATGCCGACAGCCTGTGGTGGCGTTTTGCCTTCGGCAACAATGCCTCCCGTTTTCTGCGGGCCACCGTCGGGGTCGTGGTGATGGGCTTGTTTTTCGCGGTCGCGCGCCTGATGCGGCCCGCACCCCCGCCGCCACCGGAATCCGGCCGGGGGGAACTCGAAAAAGCCGCCGCGATCGTAAACACGGCGGTCGACGTGTCTGCCCATCTGGCCCTGCTGGGCGACAAGCGCTTTTTATTCAGCCCGCAGGGCGATGCATTCATTATGTATGCCGTGGAAGGTCGCAACTGGATAGCGATGGGAGATCCCGTCGGCCCGGCCCAGCGCTGGCCGGACCTGATCTGGAAGTTTCGTGAAGTATCCGATCGCTACGACGGCCGGCCGGTATTTTATGAAATCGGGCCCGATTGTCTGCCCCTGTACCTCGATCTGGGCCTTTCATTTCTGAAACTGGGCGAAGAGGCCCACGTTCCGCTGACGACTTTTTCGCTGGAGGGCCGGGAGCGCAAAGGGCTGCGGTATATCACGCGCAAAATTGAAAAGGAGGGCTGCCGCTTCGAGGTGATCCCGCCGGAATCCGTCGCGACCCGTATCGACGAGTTGAAAACCGTATCAGATGCCTGGCTGAGCGATAAAAACACCCGTGAAAAGGGATTTTCGCTGGGTTTTTTTTCACCGGATTATATCCGACGCTGCCCGGTGGCCGTGGTCCTCCGAGACGACCGCATCCAGGCGTTCGCCAATTTGTGGACCGGCGCCCGGCTCGAACAGCTGTCCGTCGATCTGATGCGCTACCGGCCCGATGCCGTCGATGACGTCATGGAGTTTCTCTTCGTTAGCCTGATGCTGTGGGGCCGGGAGCAGGGCTTTCGCTGGTTCAACCTGGGCATGGCGCCCCTCTCGGGCCTCGAAAACCGGGCCCTGGCACCGCTGTGGAACCGTTTGGGCGCATTTGTCTTCCGGCACGGCGAACATTTTTACAATTTCCGGGGTTTGCGCCAGTACAAGGAAAAGTTTGCACCCGAATGGCGGCCGAAATACCTGGCATCGCCCGGAGGGCTGGGATTGCCGCAAACATTTGCCGGCCTGTCGAAGCTGATTTCGGGCGGTGTGAAAGGAATCGTGGCAAAATGAAAACGATGGTCGTCTGCTTCTTGGCTGTTTTTTTTTTACTGAACGGACCCTCCGGCGTCCGCGCCGGGGAAGCCGGCCTCCGGTTCGGCCGTTTCGGGGAACTGGCCCTTTATCACCGGTCCGAGCGCCCGGCCCGGGTGGTGTTGTTTGTCTCCGGAGACGGCGGCTGGGACAAAGGCGGGGTGGACCTGGCGAATGACCTCGCCACGCTGGATGCCCTCGTGGTAGGGGTCGACATCAATTACTACCTGAAACAACTCGAAAGCTCGTCCGAAACCTGCGTCTACCCGGCAGCCGATTTCGAGATGCTGAGTCAGTATATTCAGAAAAAATTTGACTACCCCCGGTACACGACACCGGTCCTGATCGGCTACTCGTCCGGCGCCACCCTCGTGTATGCCGCTTTAGCCCAGGCACCGGGCAACACTTTTGCCGGTGCCATCGGATTGGGGTTCTGCCCGGACCTGGCGCTGTCGAAGCCCCTGTGCCGCGGCAGCGGATTGGAATGGACCGCGGGGCCCGCGGGTAAAGGCACCAATTTTCTTCCGGCCACCCACTTGACGGTCCCTTTCATCGCGATCCAGGGAACCACCGACCCGGTTTGCGACGCCAAAAAAACAAAGGCCTTCGTGGAGCAAGTCAAAAACGGCAAAATCATCTTGCTGCCCGAGGTCGGGCACGGCTTCGCGGTGGCGAAAAACTGGCTGCCGCAGTTAAAAAATGAATTCAACCGCCCGGTGGCGCAGAACGCGGAGAAACAGGGTGACTCGTCCGGCACTGAACTGGCGGACCTGCCGCTGCAGGAAGTGGCCGCCCGCGGTCCGCAATCCGCTTACATGGCCGTGTTCTGGTCCGGTGACGGCGGTTGGGCCGATCTGGACAAGGACATCAGCGCACGCCTCGCCGCCCGCGGTGTCGCGGTGGTCGGGGTCAACTCGCTCGCGTATTTCTGGACCGGGCGGACGCCCGATCAAATCGCAAAAGACCTCGAGCGCATCATCGGCCATTACGCCGCCCTATGGCACAAGGAGAAAGTGGCCTTGATCGGCTATTCTTTCGGGGCGGACATCCTGCCCTTTGCGGCCAGTCGCTTGAGTGAAGCGGTGAAGTCCCGGGTGAACCTGGTGACACTGCTCGGACCGGGAATCGAGACCGACTTCGAGTTTCACCTCGGCGACTGGCTGGGCGTCCAGTCAAAAAACTCTCTGCCGACCAAGCCCGCAGTCCTGAAGCTGGCTGATACCCGGCTCCTGTGCATCTATGGCGAAGAAGAAAAGGAGAGTTTGTGCCCCGGCCTTCAGGGAAGCAATGTCAAAAAAGTGGCCCTACCCGGCGCACACCATTTCGACGGCAATTACGCCCGTATAGCGGAGGCGATCCTGGCCGAGATGAAATAACTGCAGGGAACTGAAAAAAACCACCCTCGCCAACAGCCCGGCGGGCCACCGTGCGAGGGCGGATGATGCTTCTCACATCAAGAAGCGCTGAATCTAGACCGTCCGTCTGCGACCCAGAAACAGGAAGATGACAAAACCGATCAGGAACAGAACGAACAGGATTTTTGCTATTCCAACCGAGGCCCCGGCAATGCCGGTAAACCCCAAAAGTCCTGCGATCAATGCGATAACCAGAAAAGTAATGGCCCATCCAAGCATGGCGTACCTCCTTTTGTCTCCAGAAAACGTGTTTTAACGTTCGAATATTTATTTTGATCGCCTCGCCGCCGTGGATGAAACCGGCGCCTGTGCAACCGAAGCACAGTTGAAGTTGACCCGAAAATAAATATTTCCATCGCCCGCGCAAATGGGGTAAAGCCTGTATAATCATCTGCTTTCATTCCCCATTTGGTCACCATCCGTCGCAGACCGGGTCCGGACGACTTGCCTCCGTCCTGCGGGGTTGCCAAACCTGCCGGTCGCGGCGGATTTCCGGCTGCGGCGCACATGAAGTGCGCCTCGCCACCCCGCCCAGGCGGTATACGGCCTTGCTCAGCAAGCACCTCCCCATTTGTGACTGGGACATTCGGAATTACCAAGAAAAAGATCGCGGACGGGCACTATGTATTGGGTGTTGTTATTCGAATTTTCTGGCCGGTAAAAATGCCAGGATGATACCTTTTTTTGCACGGATGCCCTCTTTCGTTCTTTCCAGAAGCCCCATCTTGATCAGCTTATTGACGTCTCTAACCATGGTTTTTCGGGTTTTTTGAGCATAAGCGGCGGCCATGCGCGTGCTGATCTCAGGTATTTTGGATATACGAATCGATGCATCGGAGGATGATGATAGATCCAAGGCTAAATGCCGCTGACGAACGGCAGCTTCGGATCTTTGATCTTTGAACTTCTCATGGACATAGTTGCGCCATACGATATCCCACTGTTGGATACGAATTATTTTTAACTGTTCTTTCAGTTGATCAACGAAACCGGTGGTAGCGTATTTTATGAATTCTGATATGTTGCCCTTCGTTTTTGAGGTTTTATCTAATTGCCTGTAGTATTCGGCACGCGTCTGATTATAGAAATTGCTGAGCAGATGAGCGGCAGGCGTGGGAATTCCGGCTTCCAATAAAATTTGAAATTCGATCAACCTGGCCGTTCTACCGTTTCCATCACCGAAGGGATGAATCCACACAAAATAAATATGGGCAATGATGGCCTTTAATATGCCGAAAGTAATTCTGGCATTTTCGGGAATTTGGAACTCATTCAACCATGAACACAGCTTTTGAAGGAGGTATTCGCAGTCCTCTGCCGGTGCCGCGCGGTATCCGCCAACACCAACGGAATAGGACCGCATCTGGCCCGGAACGATAGATTCGGTTAATGATAGCCCATCCAATACCCTTTTGTTATAGCTTTTGATTTTATCCACCGAAATTTCGGCTTTTTCACGATATAGTATGTCCGCTGCTATTTTGTCGCAGGCTGCAACTATATTATCGATTTCCTTGGATAAATATTCTTTCGACGGAGGTAGTTTCAGTTTGCCTTCAAGGTGTTTTATGACTTCGGCTTCGGTGAGGGTGTTGCCCTCTATGGCTGTAGTAGCCAGTACACCTTTAGCCAAATATATCATATGCAGGGTGTGTGCGACCGATGGCCTGAGCGGAACACCTGAAATGTGTTCACATTTAGATTGAGCCTCCCCCAGCGCAATCCATGTTTCATACCCGATCAGCCTGAGATCGATCTGGTAAGTCAACCAAGAGTGTGTTCTTTCGTATGTCCTCATTATTGTCCCTAAAAATAAATTATTTTTTATATATTTTTTAATCATTTACATATTATTTTCCCTTAAAGTGTCCGACTATATGTCCTCAACTATCTGGTGTCAATACCATTAAGAAGTGGTTGAACGGAAACTTTTTCTCCCTCACCCTTGACGGAGAGGGCCGGGGTGGGGTGAATTCAGCCGGTACATCCCCCTCCCCCAACCCCGCCCACTTGGAAGGGGAGTTTTCGGTCAGGCACCAAGTACTCTCCGCGACGGGTACGAGAGGAAAACCTTCCGGTTTACCCGGGTTTGGCGCGCCCGTACTGTGGCGGCCACGGCAGGTCCGTGCCGAGCCTCCTGGCGGCGTGCAGCGGCCAGTAGGGGTCGCGCAGCAGTTCGCGAGCCATCACGACCGCATCGGCCTGGTCCGTCGCTACGATCTGTTCGGCCTGGGTGGGCTCCGTGATGCATCCGACGGCAGCGGTGGGAATGCCGACCTCGCGGCGAATCGCGGCGGCAAACGGCGTTTGGTAGCCGGGCCCGGTAGGAATGACCGCATCCGGCACCAGGCCGCCGCTGGAACAGTCGATCAGATCGACCCCGCATTCCTTTAACTGGCGGCCCAACTCGATGGATTGCGCCAAATCCCACCCACCGCTTACCCAGTCCGTGCAGGAAATGCGCACAAATAGCGGCAGGTGCTCCGGCCAGACCTTGCGCACGGCCGCGGTGACGTCCAGTGGAAGCCGGCACCGGCCTTCGGGCGATCCGCCCCAGCGGTCCTCGCGCCGATTTGACAGCGGGGAGAGAAACTCGT
>JBAPWQ010000348.1:0-16021 GCA_049283795.1 Desulfobacterales bacterium
ATCAGGGAGATCTTTCATGCAGACCGTCAGCTCCTTGCTGGATCCCGAGTGGCATGCCCGCTACAAGCGGATATCGAAGCTCAACATCCGCAGCTCGATCTACGATGTGACCAACCGGTGCAACCTGCGCTGCAAAGGCTGTTTTTTCTTCTCCTCGGACGAACACAAAGCCGCCCCCGAGGAAACCGACATCCGGAAGTGGGAAGCGTTCATCGACCGCGAAAAGGAGCGCGGGGTGAACCTGGCGATCTTGATAGGCGGGGAGCCCACGCTGTGCCTGGACCGCATCGAAGCCTTCTACCGGCGCCTGCCCACGTTCTGCGCCACCAACGGTTTGATCAAAGTGCCGCGCGACCGGTTTCCCGACCTGATGGTCGGAATCTCCCTGTGGGGCGACGAGGCCGACGAAAAGACCCTGCGCGGTAAGGACACCTTTCGGGTATCGAGTAAAAATTATGCCGGCGATCCGCACGCGTACTATCTCTACACCATCACTCCGCGCCAGATCGGAAAGACGGAGAGAGTCATCCGAAAAATCAGCGACGCGGGCCTCAAGGTCCACATGCAGCTGCTGTCGAACGACGAGGGCGTGGACGGGTTTTCATGGACCGCGCGGCAGCTGACGGACATCCGCGCCGAAATGGACGCCATGCTGGACGCCTATCCGGCGGCCGTCATCTCCTCGAAGTACTATCACGAAATCATCACCACCGGCGAAATGCTGGGGCGGCGCTTCGGCTGGGACCAGTGCCCGTCGGTCACCCTGCCGCTCGACAACCGCAGTCCACAGCCCAAACGCCTGATCGAGTTCATCCGCTGGGCCTCGGATTTACAGACCATGCACCGCTGCTGCACCTCGGAAACCAGAGACTGTTCGACCTGCAAGGACGGCGCCGCGCACATGAGCTGGGTAATGGTCAACAAGCGCGCCCACATCCGCACGACCCGCGACCTGCAGAACTGGATCGAGGTCTACGAGATGTTCGCCAAGCTCTACCAGTTTATTCCGTGGTGAGAGGGGGAGATAGGGTTCGGGGTTCAAAGGTTCAATCATAATTTCGGATCGGTTTCGTATTCCTAATCTGGTAGGGGCGAAAAATTTTTCGCCCCTACGTGCTAAAAACTTGATCTATGACGTCCAATAATCCCGTCATCGTCGGCTGCGACGCCATTTCCGCTTTGGGCACCGATTTGGAGGCCCAATGGGAGCGGGCCGTCGCGGGCTTGAGCGGGATCGAGCGGTTGACCCGGTTTCCCGTTTCCGCGGAATTCCCGGTGCGGATTGCCGGGGAGGTGGACGAGATCGACACCGCCCCGTATCCCTTCTTGAGCTCCCGCAGCCTGGCGCTCTGGCCGTCGCCGATTTTCAAGTACGGCCTGCTGGTGGTTCACCGGGCCCTGGCCAACAGTGGTATCGACATCACCCCCGCGCTCGCGCCGCGGGTCGCCGTGACCTTCAGCTCGGCGGTCGGCGGGCTGGATGCGCTCCTGGCGGCCGACCGGCGAATGATTGCCGAGGGCCGGTTGCCGCCGCCCTACGCCAACCCCAACTCCTGCATCAACATGGTGGGCGGCAAGGTGTCGATCCAGACGGGCGCCACGGGCCCGATTACGGCCACCGTCACCGCCTGCGCCACCGGGTTGACCTCGGTGATCGTCGGTGGCATGCTTCTGGCGGCCGGCCGGGCCGATGTCGTCATCTGCGGGGCGGTCGATTTCGCTCTGGTCGAACCGATCGTGGCCGGTTTCGCGACCATGAACGGCGCTTATCAGGACAATAAAGACGGGCCTGAGGAGCCGGCGCCGCGCGCCAGCCGGCCTTTTTCCATCGACCGGCGCGGGTTCGTGATTTCCGAGGGCGCGGGCTGCATCATCCTGGCCACCAGGGACTTTGCCGCGGCGCACGGCCTGGCGGCAGGCATCGAGCTGTCCGGGTGGTCGATGACCGCCGATGCCCGCCACTTCGTGGCGCCGCGGCTCGAGACCGTGGCCCGGTGCATGGCCGAGAGCATTGACACGGCAGGGATATCGTTGCATGATGTCGCCTCCGTAAATGCCCATGCCACGTCCACGAAAGTCGGCGACAGAGTCGAATACCAGGCCCTCAAGTCAATCTTCGGCGATCGTGTTCCGCCCGTTTCGGCCAACAAGTCCCTGACCGGCCACGCCATGGGTGCTTCGAGCGCGATCGAAACCATCTTCGCCATCGAGGGGATGCAAAGAAGCATGCTGCTGCCGACCATCAATTACACGCCTGATCCGGAGCTGCCGCTCGATTGCGTGGCCGAGGGCGCGCGCGGGCTCGAACAGGAATTCGTGCTCAAAAATGCCTTCGGCTTCGGCGGATGCAATGCCTGCGTGGTGTTGCACCGCACGGCGTAAACCGGCGCGGCGGCACAGAAACTATATACAGCTGGTGCCCATTCCGAATTGCTGCGGGGCACCGATCAGTTTCCGAACCGGAAATGTCCACTTCATGAAAGCACCTCTCAACCGGCGGGTCTTTGTCGTGGGATACGGCGCGGCGACGCCGCTCGGCAGGACGTTCGACGCCACCTGGCAGCGGGCGGTTAACGGCGAGGCGGGTTTCAGCCGCTTGACCCGCTTTCCGATGGACTCCGGATTTTCCATCGTGGGGGAGATCCCGGGATGGGACCCGGCGGCGCTGGAGTTTGTCGGCCCGCGGGAAGCCTACAACTGGAATGCCGGCTACGTCTTTCTGACCATGGCCGTCTGCAACGAGGCACTTCAGCGGGCCGGACTGCCGATCGATGCCGACACCGGGCCCCGCACCGCCTGCCTGATCGGCTCGGCCTTGAACGGCACCGACGCTTTCCGGGTCGCGATGGACAATTACGTCAATCGCGGCCCGCTCAAGGTCAGCCCCTACCTGCTGCCCAACTTGTGTGCCAATGTCCCGGCCGGCAAGGCCGGCATGTTGAAGGGGTTCACCGGGCCGGTGTTCTCGCCCCAGGGGGCCTGCGCCTCCGGCAACTACGCCATCGGCATCGGCGCCCGGATGATACGCGACGGGGATTGCGATTTTGCCATCGTCGGCGGCGTCGACACCGCCCTGATTCCTGAGATCATCCAGGGGTTCGCCAACATGATGGCCACCATTTATGTCGGGCCGCGGGACCGGGCCTTTGCCGATCCGACCCAGGCCTCGCGGCCTTTTAGCCGCGACCGCAAGGGGATCGTTTTGTCGGAGGGCGCCGGAGCACTGGTCCTGGCGGCCCGGGAGATGTTAATGCCTTGCGGCCTGACCCCGCGGGCCGAGGTCATGGGCATCGGCTGGACCTCGGATGCGCACCACTTCACCTTGCCGAATGCCGCCACGATTATCCGCGCCATAAACGAAGCGCTGGCCGATGCCGGTTTGGCGCCGGGCGACATCGGCTATGTCAACGCGCACGGTACCTCGACCCAGAAGGGCGACCGGGTCGAAATCGAGTGCCTGCGGCAGGTTTTCGGGACCCGGTTGGCCCGGATACCGGTTTCCTCGAACAAGTCCCAGATCGGGCACACGCTCGGGGCCTCGGCCGCGATCGAGGCCGCCCTGGGAATCGAGGCGATGCAGCGCGAGGTGCTACTGCCGACCGTCAACCATCTGCCCGATCCCGAGCTGGCCGACATCGATGTGGTTCCGCACGCCGCGCGCCGGCAGCGCTACGAGTTTTTTCTCTCCAATTCCTTCGGGTTCGGTGGGACCAACTGCTGTGTCATCTTCAAGGGAGTGTGACGTGCGACCAAAACCCTTCGTCCCGCAGGTGCTCGGCGATAATCCGCACTACGTGCGGGATGAAACCGCGGGGCTGGTCTGGCACTGCAGCCGTCTCCGGACGCTTTATGCCGACACCGACCGCTCGCAGGTGGTCTATCACGCCAATTTCCTGCGCTATTTCGAATTCGGGCGCGCCTCACTGATGCGCGCTACCGGCTACCCTTACAAGGAAATAGAGCTGGGCGGGACCATCTACCCGATCATAGAAATAGGCGTCAGCTATTTCAATCCGGTGTATTACGACGATGCCATGTGCATTTACACACGGCCGGCGCTGCTGGAAAGGGTCAAACTGCGCTTCGATTACGTGATCATGCGCGAGGAAACCCGGGACATGGCCTGCCAGGGCTTCACGCGCCACTGCGCGGTCAATGCCGCCGGCATCCCGGTAGCGGTGGACGACAAGACGGTCCGGCTATGGAAGATTTTTCCCCGATAGTCGCTGCGGCGCACCGGCCGGTGGAGATCCCGCACGACTCCCATCTGAAGGATCATTGCTTCGAGGGCCGGGCCGTGCTGCCGGCTGTCGAAGCGGTGAAGATTCTGGCGCGCGCGGCCGTTGACTTTCAGCCGGGGATCGATGTGACGGCCATGGCCGATCTGCGGTTCGACAAATTTTTGTATCTCGATTCCCGGGCCCAGACAACGGCCGCCTTTTGCGACGTGGCGCTGCATGCGAACGGTGCGGTTCGCGCCGCGTTGGCAACCCGCACGCATGTAAAGCCCGCGTCCATGACGCGCCTTAAGGAACATGCCGCCGGGCATTTTTTTTCGCCCGAAGGCGGCCGGCCGTCCGCGATGCCGGGTCTACCGACCGGCCTGGCAGCCGCAGTGGTTGAGGCCGGTGAAACCATCGAGGCCCACATGATTTATCCGGACCTGGTGCCCTTCGGACCGGCCTATCGTAATGTGACGCGGCTTCGGCTCGGCGCCGCCGGGCTCCTAGCGGACATCCGGACCCCGGCCGAACCGGCGCAGGGTAACGGCGGCGACC
Organism: Desulfobacterales bacterium; assembly: GCA_049283795.1. Taxonomy (GTDB): domain Bacteria; phylum Desulfobacterota; class Desulfobacteria; order Desulfobacterales; family SG8-13; genus JARFQH01. The sequence continues at coordinate 4,779 of JBAPWQ010000348.1, forward strand.
GACGGCTCGGCTCGCCTTTCGCCCTGGATGCGGCCCTTCAAGCCGCCAGCGTTTGGGGCCTGCGTTTCGCAGACATCCTCGCCTTTCCGGTGGTCATCGACCGGCGCCGGATTTTCAGGCCAACCGGTCCCGGCGTCACGTACATCGGGCATGTGGTTCCGGTTCGCGTGGAACCGCCCCTGCTGGTAGTCGACCTGTGGATCGTCGATGCCGCCGGCCGGCTGTGCGAGTCGGCTGCCGGCGTTTGCCTGCGTGCCGTAAAACGCGGCTGGGTGAAGACGGACCCATAATAATAAGTCGGGGGCGGCATCTATTCGGGTATTCGGCCGTCTTACGGCCTGCGGCGGATACCACTGGAGTTCCGATGACACACGACACCAGAATTTTTCACTTGCTGGCAGGGGTCCTTCTCCTGATTGCCGGGTGGATGCAAACCGGCTGCACTACCGCCTTGCCGCGGGATGCTCGAGTCGAGGGGCCGAAAACATACCGGGGTTCGGTCGACATCCGTTTTAACGGGTTTAACCGCACCTACCTGGTCCATATTCCTCCCGGTTACAGGCCGGACGTGGCGTTACCGCTGGTCGTCGTCATCCACGGTGCTTTCGACACGGCGGCGGGGATGGAAAGATATTCCGGTTTCAGCCGCCTGGCGGACAGTGAAAATTTCATCGTCCTTTACCCGAACGGAATCGGCATATGGGGATTTCTGCAGCACTGGAACGCCGGGCACTGCTGCGGAAAAGCCGCCGCGGATGACATAGACGACGTAGGATTTATCGCCGCCGCCATCGAGGATGTCGGCGTGCGGCTTGCGGTCAATGCCGATCGCGTCTACATGGTCGGCTTCTCCAACGGGGGGATGCTGGCATACCGATTCGCGGCCGAGAAAGGAGACCTGCTGGCGGCCGTTGCGCCACTGGCGGCGTCAATCGGTGGAAAACCTTCTGTCGACGCACCGCAGTGGCGCATCCCGGAACCGGTGCGGCCGCTTTCCGTCATTACCTTCCATGGACTGGCGGATGATGACATCCCCTTCGAGGGCGGCGTCAGCCGCCACAGAGGCGGGACCCGAACCTTTTGGCCGGTTGAGGATTCGGTTGCCTTCTGGGTCGATCGCAATGGCTGCCCTCCGGGGCCCGTTGTCCGGTCCATTAATGAACGAGTGGTGGTAAAATCCTGGGAGAACTGCAAAGATGACACGGGTGTCGCACTCTGGCTGCTTGCGGGCTGGGGTCATGTCTGGCCCGGAAAATACTTTACGGCCGACTTGGCGGAAGGCGATCCCCTGAAGAATTTCGATGCGGCCGCCATCATCTGGGAATTTTTCAAAGACCGCCACCGGTAAGTGCTCTTGTCTGAATAAAACTGACTTTGCGGTGCGTGTAATTTCATGCACCCGAGGGATCAAAACGGTCAACCCAAGCAATGGTTAATAAAATTGCGGAAATCAGTGTCATGCCACGAACGCTAACGCAGCCAAAAGCCTTATTCTTAAGGTCTATGGTCGGTCATGAACTTTTCCACGGCCACACGCGTCGCCCATCTCAGGAATATGCGGGTATACTCGGCCCCGGCCAGATACATCCCGGCCAGAAAAACCAGGTGCGAGAGGCCGTAGGTCAGGGGGCCGCCGATGATGGCCACCAGGGGCTTTTGCAGGTAGACGGCCAGGGCCGAGAGGGCGCCGACGGCCGGCCAGCCGATGACATAGCTGAAGCCGATCAGAAACACGCCCGCGATGATCCTGACCGTCGGCCGTTTCTTGAAGGCGCTCAGGTCCGCCTTCTCGGCCACGGCCGATCGCACGAATTCGGTTTGAGATAACTTTTCGATCAACTTCGAGGTCATTTGCAGCGGCCGCCGTCCACGGAGTCCTCTATGGTTCGCCACTTGTGAATCATACGCGATCGACCGCACGGCGATCAAGGGTTTTAAATAGATGACCGTATCGTCACTGAGCGGCCTGTGGGCCTATTTTGACGCCATTTATTGCATTTCCCTGGATGAGCGCCAGGACCGGCGCCGGCTGGCTCGGATTCAGTTTGAAAAAGTCGATCTGGCGGACCGGGTCGAATTTGTCGTCGTGGAAAGGCATCCGGTGGACGCCGAGCAGGGCATATACGAATCCCATATGGCCTGCCTGCGGAATGGTATTGCCGCCGGTGCCCGAACCATTATGATTTTTGAAGACGATGTCGTTTTCGACCGGTTCAGCGCGGCGGTGCTGGCCGGTTGCATCGATTTTCTGTCGACGACCTCGCCGTGGAGGATTTTTTTCCTTGGCTGTCTGGTGTACCGCAGCCGAAAAACCAGGAACAGAGCCGTGTTGACGGTGCGCTACCGCAGTTTGACCCACGCCTATGCCGTCGAACGCGCGTTCGCCGAAATGCTGGTCGCGCTGCCACCCAAAAAAATTCCGTACGATCTACTGCTGCGTCACATGGCCAAAAACGCCCATGCCGCCCATCCCGCGTTTGCTTTCCAAAGCAATTCCCGGACCGATAACCGGCGTCTTTTAATGCTCGACAGGTTTCGCCGGATGTGCGGGGGGCTTTCAAGAATTCAGAAGATGAACGAGTGGTTTCATTACAATCGGCTGGCCATCATCGGGGTTCACCTTCTTGTCATCGCATTCCTGTTGCTGCTGGTCGCCCGTTCGTGACCGCCGGACAGTCTCATGCAAAATTCAGGGAAGACCATGCCGTTGAACTGGCGTTTCCTGTCGCTCACCGTAGTCGTCGTAACCGCCCTGTTTGCTCTCGGCTTCTACCGGCTCGATATCGACACCGACATCGTCGGCTCACTTCCGCAGAGCGATCCGGTCATAGCGGACGCCGCCTATTTGTTCACCCATCATCCCATGCAAAGCCAGGTGGTTATCGACGTCGCCCTCGGAAAGACCGACCTGGACGTTCTGATTGCCGCCGGCCGGCTGGTGGAAAAGCGGTTGGCGCAAAGCGGGCTGTTCAGAAGCGTCGGGTTGGAAGACATGCAGAAGCTGATGCCCGGACTGATCGACACCGTGACACAGAACCTGCCGGTGCTTTTTTCGGCCGCGGAGCTGCGGGAGCGAATTCAACCGCTGACGGAAACCGCGGCCATCAAACAGCGCCTGGGACAGCTCCTGGCAAGCCTGCAGGGGCTCGAGAGCATCGGGCAGGCCGCCTTGATGTCGCGGGACCCGCTCGATTTCAGGGCCCTGGTACTGGCCCGGCTCTCGCAGCTGGCCCCGGCGACCGGTGCCCGCATTCAGCAGGGGCACCTTCTATCCGCCGACGGCCGACATCTCCTGGTGACCGCGGCTCCGCACTCGTCCGGAACGGACACGGTCTTCGCGCGCGCGGCCACAAAACTGCTGGACGCGGTGGCGGCCGAACTCCAGCGCGAGTTCGGCCGGGCGGATCAGCAGGTGAGGCTGACGCCGGTCGGGGCCTACCGGGCGGCCCTCGACAACGAGCTCATTATCAGAAGAGACGTCGCCGTCGCCATCACCCTGGCCACCATCGGCATCGCGGTGCTGCTGCTCTTTGCCTTCCCGCGACCGGTTCTCGGACTGTTTTCCCTGCTTCCGGCCGTGGCCGGCACCATGCTCGCCCTTTTTGTCTTTTCTCTTTTCCATGAATCGGTATCGATCATGGTTTTAGGTTTCGGGGGGGCGATCATTTCGATCACGGTCGATCAGGGCATCGCCTATCTTCTTTTTCTGGATCGGCCGCATGCCGCGCGCGGAAAGGAGGCCGCGAAGGAGGTCTGGAACGTCGGACTGCTGGCCGTGCTCACCAGCGTCGGTGCCTTTGGGGCCCTTTGCTTCAGCGGGTTTCCGGTGTTCGTCCAGCTGGGGCAGTTCACGATGCTCGGAATCGCCATCTCCTTTATCTTCGTCCACACCGTTTTCCCGAAAATTTTTCCTGAAATGCCGGGGGGGAGGCCACGCGCACTGCCGCTGCAACGGGTGGCGGACGCCATGGCCACGACTGGGAAAAAGGGACTGTGGGCCGCGGCGGCCGTTGCCGTGGTGATGGTGTTCTTCGCGAAACCGGTTTTCAACGTGAGTCTAAAGACCATGAACACGGTCGGCAGCGACACCCGCGCAGCCGACCAGCTCCTGGCCGATGTGTGGGGCGATATCTTCGACAAGGTCTTCGTGCTGACCGCCGGCGACAGTCTCGCCGGGCTGCACCAACAGTCAGACCTGCTGGCCCGACACCTGGAAGAAGACCTGCAGACCGGATTTTTTTCGGCCGGCTTCGCACCGTCCATGGTCTTTCCGGGACCGGAGCGCCGCTGCGAAAATTTCAGCGCCTGGAAACAGTTCTGGACCGCAGAGAAGATTGGCAGAGTGAAAGCGGACATTGCCGATTTTTCCGGCGCCGCGGGGTTTTCGACCGATGCGTTCGCGGACTTTTTCGAGATGCTGCAAACAGATGGCGAACCGGACGCGGCGTTTGCGATACCGAGTGAATACTTTAACTTTCTGGGAATTTCCAAGGTCGCTGACGGGTCGGCATGGATTCAGGTGGCCACGCTGACAACCGGCCCGGCGTATGATGCGCAGCGCTTTCATGACCGCTACGCGTCTTTCGGCCGCTTGTTCGACCCGGCGTTTTTTTCGCAAAGGCTGGGAAAGCTCCTCTTCCACACTTTCCTGAAACTCTTTGTCATCATCGCGGCTAGTGTTGCCGTTCTGCTGCTCGTTTTCTTTGTAGACATCACGCTCACCCTGGTCAGTTTACTGCCGGTCGCTTTCGCGCTCGTCACCACCCTGGGCACCATGAACCTCATCGGGCATCCGCTGGACATCCCGGGGCTGATGCTCTCGATTGTCGTCCTGGGAATGGGGATCGACTACTCGCTTTTCTTCGTCCGCTCCTATCAACGCTACGGCACGCTCGGCCATCCCTCCTTCGGCCTGATCCGCATGGCGGTTTTCATGTCGGCCGCCTCCACCCTGATCGGCTTTGGCACCCTGTGTACGGCCGATCACTCCCTGCTCAAAAGCGCCGGTCTTACGTCGTTTCTGGGCATCGGATACTCGATGATCGGCGCTTTCGTCATCCTGCCGCCGGTGCTCGGCTGGATGCAGAAACGGCGCCAGGCCAAAGCCCCGAAAAGCGTAAGCCTGCAAGACCGGGTGCTGAACCGCTACCACAACATGGAAGCCTATCCGCGGCTCTTCGCACGCTTCAAAATGCGCTTCGATCCGCTGTTTTCCGAATTGCAGCAGATCCTGAAATACGGCGGGGACGTCAAGACGATCATCGACATCGGCTGCGGGTACGGCGTTCCGGCGAGCTGGCTGCTTGAACGGTTCCAGGACGCTCGGCTCTACGGGATCGAGCCATCCAGGGAAAGAGTCAGAATTGCTTCATTGGCGGCGGGTGCGCGCGGCTGCATCGTGCAGGGGCGGGCCCCGGACCTGTCGCAGGTCCCACGGCCGGCCGATCTGGCCACGATGCTCGACATGGTTCATTTCCTGGACGACGAAGCCCTCCCTCTCACTCTCGCAAGGGTGGCGGAGCGCCTGCACGCGGACGGCCGCCTGATCATCCGGGCCTCGATCCCTCCGCGGCGGCGTTTTGCCTGGGTGTGGTGGCTCGAAAACGCCAAGCTCCGTTTCGCCGGCTTGACGGCGACCTATCGGTCCGTGGAACAATTGGAAAAAATGATCGCCCGGGCGGGCTTCCGGATCATCGATACGCTGCCCTCGGGCGTTCACGATGAACTCTCCTGGCTCATCGCGGGGACGGCGCCAAAAGAGATGGCGTGCGACAATGGTTTGCAAGCTTAAGTTCCGAAGGCCTGACGATGAAACAGGAACGTGTCAGCGGCCGTTGGCGTATGCTAAATTGAAAGGTTTAAATTTTGCAAGGACCAGGTCGACATGCTGAAAGCCGTGAGGACAAATGGTGAAAAGTTCAGAGGGCTGTCGGTCGGGGAGCGGATCGGCGGCTGGTCGTTCGTGTTGGCTTTTCTTCTGGTTTTTGTGGACTTTCGTCTGAGTCTGATGGTTCTGGCGGGGTTTGTCGTCCTGTGCTTCGCGGCGCCGTTTTTTCCGGGCGCGAGCTTTTACCTGCCGGTTGTCAGCCGCGGCCCGTCGGACCGCAGGGCCGTGGCCCTGACCTTCGACGACGGGCCGGACCCGCAAACCACGCCGGAACTGCTGCGGTTGTTGAAAAAACACCGGGCTGACGGGACTTTCTTCGTGAACGGCCGCAAGGCCGGCCTCTACCCTCACCTGATAGAAGAAATCCTCAGCCACGGTCATTGTGTGGCGAACCACTCCTTTGCGCACGATGTGTTCATGGCTTTCAGAAGTAAAGGGACCGTATCGCGCGACATCGCGGCCGTTCAGGAGGTGCTGCGCCCGCACGGCGTTGCGCCCCTGGCCTTTCGCCCGCCGGCGGGCATCACCGGGCCGAGGCTGCGGCCGGTTTTGCAGGCAACGGGCATGTTTGCAGTGAATTTCAGCTGCCGGGCACGCGACGGCGGCAACCGCTGGCTGCGGGATCTGTCGCAAAAAATCCTGCGGCGCATCCGGCCGGGGGACATCGTCCTTCTGCACGACATCGCGCCACGGTCCGCCACGCTGCGGTCTTTGTGGGCCGAAGAGATCGATCGCCTGCTGGTGGGGATCCGCAGAAAGGGCCTGGTCGTCCTCCCGCTGGCCGAGCTGATCGGCAGGCCGGTGATGGTAAAGACAACCGAAAGGGACCCATGTGCCGGCCTTACGATTGCTTCTAAAGAATCGCATCCGCATATGGGTCACGGCAACAAATAATTCTATAAGATTGCGCCGGATTTGGGCTCGTCTACAAGGCACAACCAACGGCGCATATCGAGATACGTGTCGGTGGATGTAACGCGGTAGACGGGTCGAAAGACAAGCAAGCTGTGGAATTATTTTTTGGCCGGGGCCCCTATCAACGGTGAAAAGGGCAATGCGGTGTGAAGAAGAAATTATCTGGATGGCATTTTTATGCCCGGTCTGTGTGGGTTGACGGGCGCCGTAGGGGCGAAAAATTTTTCGCCCGGATTTCGTTCTCCTATGCCAGGTGTTGCGTGATTTTTTTAGCAGGAATGGCGGAAATCCGGGCGGCTATTTCGTAAACCCGCGCCGAGCGGCAGGCGATGATACCCTCGATCAGGCTATCCGGTCCGTAAAATCTTTCGAGCGCGGTGATTCCTTTCAGGTCGCTCTGCTCCGGCCTCTCCGTGAATTTTGCTTGGATGGCCGTATGCGGATATATTGCAACGCCACTGCAAAATTGTCAAGCATGGTGCAGGAAGGTTCAACCCTGCGCTCGATAAGCTTGTAGGGGCAGGCCTCTGTGCCTGCCTTTCCAGTCACGGTTCCGAATTGTCCGAATCGAGCCACCCAGATTAACTTTCAAATTAAAACCGACATTGACACTCCCCCATCCCTTTAGGTCGTTGAAGTGCCGCGGATGAAATGCTAAAGAAAACTCATGCAAAATCCGCAGGAAAAATCTTTTTCAGGCCGAAAAAATACGCCTGCGCCGGCTGACCTGAAGGCGGTTGCGCTGCAGCGCTTGGAGTTTTATCGAAATGCGATCGGGCTCTTGCCCACGGCCTCCGACCGGAGGCCCGGCATGGCCATGATCGTGGTCGATGCGCGTGGCCGGGAGGCGAGCCGATATTGCAACTGCAAGGCCGGCGGGCGCCGGACCTGCAGCCACCTGCTGGAGCTGATGGCGATCCTGGGTGTTCTCGAGGGGAAAAACGGGGGATTCAGATTCAATGAGTCGTTTGGCGAAAGCGCCTGGTTTCGGCTGGCCAAGCTGTTGGCGGATGACTGCGACGATATTCCCGGCGCGGTTCAGGTCCAATGGCACCGGAGCGGGAATGATACGCAACAAACCCTGAGCATTTTGAGTTCGCGCGGCAGGGAATTGCTGGAATATGCCTCTCAAGGCGCCGATCTGCAGCGTCTGCTCGAACGCTGCGGGCAGGTGCCGGAGCCGGACGGCGGCGGATCGCGCGCAACGCTGTTTAAGCAACTGGCCCTGCTCAGCCTGACCGAGCCCGAACGCCGGCTGCTGGAGCGCGGATTCCGCAGTTACGCCCTGGCCTTTCAGGAGAGCTTCTGGTGCCGGTTCGCCTATCATGCCCAGCGCGAGTTCGGGCAGACGACGGTCCGCTGGCGACCGGCCATCAACACGACCGACGGGCGGTTCACGGTGGCGTTTCACGGCCTCGAAGACCGCCTGCTGTTCACCCTGACCGTACCGCGGGCCAAGGTCAAGCGGTTTATAGAAACGTTTCGCGCGCAGCTGCAAAACGCGGAAGGGTTGGCGATCGAACCGGTGCCGCTGGATGTGCTCTTCGACGTGCGGTTGACGGAAGCGTCCGGCCTGTCGGTGCGCCCCACGCTGCGGATGCTGCAGCAAAACGGCGAGTACCGGACGCTCAAGAAAGTCGATTTCGAGCGCTTCCGCTACGGCGATCTGGTCTACATCGAAGAAATGGGCATTCTGGCCGACATGCAGGAGATCGACACGGCGCACCGTGATTTCAGCCTGGCTGCAGAAACCGTGATCCCGCACTCGCGCATTCCGACTTTTATTGCCACGCACGAATCCGAACTGGCCGGAGACCGTTTCCGGATCGACGCGCAGGCCGGCAACCTGCGCATCATCGACACCTTCGATCAAATGGAGATCATCGCCGAGGCTGTCGAACGCGACTGGTGCTGGCTGTCCATCATTTACGGCTTCGGCGCCCAACGCGTCTCGCTGAAGGAAATCCTGCAGGCCCGGTCGGAGGGCCGCCGCTTCATCTCCACGCCGGAGGGCTGGATCGACGTTCAATCCAAGAGCCTGGCGGGCCTCGACGCTTTTTCGGATCGCAAGGAAGACGGAGGACCCGTCAAGGATTCCGACCGTTTGAAGCTCTCGCGCATGGATCTGCTGCGCCTGCAGGCACTCAGCACGGTGCCGCTGTCGGTCCGAGGGGCGGAGGCGCCGCGGGAATTCGCCCAAAAGCTTTTGAACGTGCAGCCGCCCACTCCCCTGCCCGAAATCCGCGGCATGACCTCGCGCCTGCGTTCCTATCAGCTGCGCGGGGTGGAATGGCTGTGGTTTCTGAACCGCAACGGACTCGGCGGGCTGCTGTGCGACGACATGGGTCTCGGCAAGACCCATCAGGTGATGGCCCTGATGCTGGTCCTGAAGAATTTGGCGCAGGAGGCCGCGCCGTTTCTCGTCGTATGCCCGGTGACCGTCATCAGCCACTGGCAGGACAAGATCCGGCAGCACGCGCCGTCACTCTCGGCCGAGGTCTACCACGGCGGCACGCGCGATCTCGCGGGCGCCCTGAAGGCCGGCGACGTGCTGTTGACCTCCTACGGAATCCTGCGCCAGGACATCGCGCAGCTGTCCCAAACAACCTTCGCACTGGCGGTTTTCGACGAGGCCCAACATATCAAAAATACCCAGACCCAGGCCTATCAGGCCGCCCAGGCCTTGCGTACTCCATGCAAACTCGGCCTGACCGGCACGCCGATCGAAAACCGGCTGTCCGATCTGAAGGCCCTGATGGACCTGGCGGTACCCGGGTATCTCGAATCGGATGCCGCCTTCGAAGATCGTTACAGCGCCGCGATCGAGGCCGATATCGAGAGTTCGCGGCGCCCGGAGCTGGAACGCCTGATCGCGCCGTTCACCCTGCGGCGACTGAAGAAATCGGTCTTGAGCGAACTGCCGCCCAAGATCGAAGACCTGCGCACCTGCCGCCTGAGCGACGAGCAGGTCAAGCTCTACCGCGATGCGATCGGCTCCCGCCGGGCCGACGCGCTAGCGGCGCTCTACGATCCCGAAGCCGTCATCCCTTACATTCACATCTTTGCGCTGCTCAACCTGCTCAAGCAGATCTGCAACCACCCGGCGCTCTTAGACGAGACCGGCGGCGATTACGAGCGCTATGAATCCGGCAAGTGGGAGCTGTTTACGGAGCTGCTGGCCGAAAGCCTCGCCAGCGGCCAGAAGATTGTCGTCTACAGCCAGTTTTTAAAAATGATCGCCATCATCGCCGACCACCTGCAGCGGCAGGACATCGATTGTGCGGTCTTGACCGGCGGCAGCCGCAATCGCGGGTCCCTGATCCGCCGCTTCAACACCGATCCGGCGTGCCGCGTGTTTGTCGGCAGCCTGAAGGCCGGCGGTATCGGCATCGACCTGACGGCCGCCTCGGTGGTGATTCACTACGACCGCTGGTGGAACGCCGCGCGCGAAGAACAGGCCACTGACCGGGTCCACCGCATCGGGCAGACCCGCGGGGTGCAGGTGTTCAAGCTCGTGACCGAGGGCACCCTGGAGGAGAAGATCGCGGCCATCATCGCCCGTAAAAAAAACCTCATGGAGCGCGTCCTGAAGGAAGACGACCCGTCGCTGCTCAAGACCTTCACCCGCCAGGACCTGGTCGAGATGCTGGCGCTGCCGGGGGATTCGTAAAACTTTCGTATGAAACACCACCCGGCACATTTTTTATCCGATCGAGACGGACGTTAAACGAATGAGGCGTTTCACCATGGCCAAACAAAATAAAAGACAAAAGCGCAACAAGAAACGCAAAATGCTTGTCAAACAGGAACGGAGCCGCCGGCAGGCTCTGCCGTCCCTGCTGCGTAAAGATCCTTTGCTGAACGAGGCGCTCAATCATCGTTACCCACTGGTGGACTGCCGCATCAACGAGGATTGGCGGGAAGCGAAATCGGCGATGGTTCATGTCGTGCGCGAGGCTACAACAGGCAAGATCCTGGCTGCTTTTTTAGTCGATTTGCTCGAATTCGGGCTCAAGGATGTCTGGGGTGACGCCGACATGGCGCAGGGTGACCTTGAAGAACTGTGGATTGAGGCACGAAGGCGGGGCTCTGCAGTGGTGCCTTGCGATTACACCCTTGCTCACCAGCTTGTCCACGGCGGCATAATGTGGGCGCGGAAAAGCGGCTTCCGCCTGCCGAAGGAACTGAATATATGGATCCGGCTGATGGAACCGGCCCATGGAGAAGAATTAGACCTTGACCTGTTCGGTGACCATGGGCGTCCATTCAAAACAGGTGAGAAAAGCGGCTCCATCGATGTGGGGCTCCTGCAGGAGCCGCTTGCGCTGGAAGATGAAAATTTGTCGGTGGAAAACCTGGCTCGGATCGGTGATATTTCAAACCGAAGAGTTTCGACAAGCTACCGGGCACCGTAGTGGTATTGAATACCGAAATCATCCGT
>JBAPWQ010000349.1:0-9496 GCA_049283795.1 Desulfobacterales bacterium
GCGCAATTGCGCCGATTTCCTTGAACTTGCGAAAAATTGCACATTTCTGGATCGGAAACTTCCCGAAGGCTTCAGAGCCAAGGCGCCACAGATGAAGCTGTCATGTTTCGCCCTGTGGTTGACGCAACCAGGGGGCTTATTTTGCCGCCAATCCCGCCAGCCACATGGTGATCGGCGGGAAGAAGGTGATGATCATCAGGTCGATCGTCAGAACGGCCAGAAACGGCAGCACCCGGCGGCTGACGGCGGAAATGGAGTTTCCGGAAATGGCGCCGGCGACGATGAGGCAAATGCCCATGGGCGGGGTCAGCATGCCGATGGCCAGGTTGACCACCACGATGGCGCCCAGCTGCACCAAATCGACTCCCAGGGAGGGCAGCATGGCGGTGATCATGGGCACCAGCAGGATCAGGGCAGCTGTTGTCTCCACGAAGGTTCCGGCAATCAGCAGCACCAGGTTGACCAGCAGCAGCAGCAGAACCGGGTTGGTCGTCAGCCCCAGCAACGTTCCGGCCAGGCGCGCCGGGATGTTCTCGATGGCGGCGATCCAGCTGAAGACCGAGGCCGTGGCGATGATGAACATCACGATCGAGGCTGTGATGGAGCCGCCGGTAAAGAGCCGGACCAGGTGGCGGGGGGTCAGCTTGCGGTAGACCGCCATGCTGACGAAAAGGGCGTACACCACCGCCACGGCGGCGGATTCCGTGGCCGTAAACACCCCGAACAAGATCCCGCCCAGGATGATCAGCGGGGCGCCGAGAGCGAGCAACGCCCGCAAAAAAGTCCGCCGGACTTCGGCCAGCGAGAATTTGGCCGTCGCCGCATAGCCTTTTTTCCACGAGATAAAGGTGGAAACGCCGATCAGGGAAACCCCGATCAGGATTCCCGGCAGAAGCCCGGCCGCGAAAAGTTGGCTGATGGAGGCTCCGGTCAGAAATCCGAAGATGATCATGGGGATGGACGGCGGGATGATCACGCCGATGGACCCGCCCGAGGCCTGGACCGCAGCGGCGAAATCGGATTCGTAGCCGGATTTCTTCATGGCCGGGATCAGAATCGCGCCCACCGCCGCCGCATCTGCGGCCGCCGAGCCGGAAATGCCCGCAAAGAACATGGCCGACACGATGGTCACCGCCGCCAGCCCCCCGGGCAGCCAGCCCACCAGCGCATTGGCGAAGTCGATGATCCGGCGGCTGATCCCGCCCTCTTCCATGATGACCCCGGCGTACATGAACAGGGGTACGGCCATGAGATGAAACGAGTCCGTGCCGCCGAACATGCGCTGGATCACCATCATCATCGAAAAATCGCCCTGAATCAGGATCGTCAGAAGCGACGCCGTGCCGATCGCCACCGCAATGGGGGCGTTCACCGCGAAAAGAAAGAGCAGGGCCAGGATCAGGATTTCAGCGGTCATGGCCGGTAACTTTCAGGGCGCCCGCCAGAAACGCCAGTCCGTGAACGGCCAGAATCACGCCGCTGATCGGAACGATGGCCAGGATGATCCATTTGGGGATTTGAAGGGCCGGAGAGATCTGCATCCGCACGAACCAGGCGAAGCGGCATCCGTAGACGATCATGACCGAGAAAAGGGTCAGGGACGCCAGGTGGGTGACGACGGAAAATATCCGTTGCAGGGCCGGGGCCACGCGGGCGTAAAGGAAATCAACCCCTGGGTGGGCCTTTCTGCAGTAGGCGGCGGATGCACCGAGGAAGGTGAGCCAGACCAGCAGGAATCGGGCCAGTTCCTCGGACCAGAACAGGGAATTGTTCAGGACGTAGCGTGAAAATACCTGGGCTGCGACGATGGCGGCCATGGACAGGCCGAAGACGAACAGAAGATATTCCACGCCCCGGTTGATCGACCGGCTCAAACGATCCAGTAACGTCACCATACCACCGTCGGGGAATAAGCCGGCGGCGGACTTTAATGCCGCTGGCTTCTAAACGATAGACTTCAAGATAATTATTTTGGCAAGGCCAGAGGGAGAGGGCTGTATAGTCATACGCCGCCGACCGATACCAGCAGCCAAAATATTTATCTTGAAGTCTATATCTGGGTTTACTTGGTCGCCTCCAAAAATTTTACCAGCAGCGCCTTTACCTTGGCGTCCTGAAAGATGTCCATATTTTTTATGCCGGCCACCTTGGCGCGGAAAGCGGCGATATCCGGATCTTCCACGATCTGCATCCCTTTTTCCCGCAACATTCTGAGCCGTTCGTCATTGCGCTCGCGGTTGTCCGTGCGCTGGAACAGGGCGGCATCGATCATGGCCTGCCGGATCATGGACTGCATGTCCGGTTTGAGCGTGTTCCACCAGGACAGGGACGCCACGTCGATGTGCGGGGAGTAGACATGGCGGGTGAGGGTCATGTATTTCTGGACTTCGTAGAACTTGTAGACTTCCATCACCCACAAGGGGTTTTCCTGACCGTCGATGACTCCCTGCTCCAGTTCCGTGTAGATGGGCCACGGCATGGGGGTGGGGTTGGCGCCCAGGGTCTTCCAGATGGCCTGGTGCATGGCCGAATCCATCACCCGGATTTTGAGGCCGTCGACATCCGCCGGCGTTTTGACGGGGCGCCGGTTGTTGGTCAGGTTGCGGAAACCATTTTCGGAAAAACAAAGGCCCTTGAAGGATGAACTTTCCAGGCTTTTCAAGATCTCCTGCCCCAGCGGGCCATCGAGAATTTTGTCCACCTGATCATAATCCTTGAAGAGGAACGGGTAGTTGATGACCCGGACGATGGGATCGAACGTATCGAACGGCCCGCCGGTGATGACGCCCATCTGGATGGTGCCCATCTGGATTTGTTGCAGAATCTCGGTTTCGTTGCCCAGCGCGCTGGAATGAAAGATGGTGACCGCCACCTCGCCGCCGGATTTTTTTTCGATCAGCTCCTTGAATTTTTCTGCCACGATATTCTGGGCCGACCCCGGTTTGGTAACCACGCCGAGCTTGATCTCCAGGGCTGCGGATGCGGTATGTGCGGCAAGTAATGTCAGGCTCAGAACGAGAAACAGCACCAGATTCTTTTTCATCGAACATGTCTCCTTGACGGCTTCCATATATTTCAGTGCGACAGTGCAAACCAATTCCGCCAATCTGCCCTGTCATCATTCTAAAGTCAATGCCTTATCCGGAGGGAAACGGGCTTAATCATTGCCGGAATACCGCCAGAACCTTTATCCTAAAGCCGATTCCTATCGCTTGGGCTCGGAAGAATGGGGCCGCCGCCAGGGGCTGAAACAAGGCGTTCCCCCGCTGGGTTTCAGCCATTTAAGAGAGCCATTTGACAGATCCGTTGCGGCGATTAAGTTGTGATGGAGATCTTAATCAAGGAGGAATTCGACCATGGCAACCGCTGAAAAAAGAACGGCCCTGGTCACCGGCGCAAACCGGGGGCTCGGGCTGGCGATCGCCCGGCGGCTGGGGCAAAAAGGCATCAAAATCCTGTTGGGAATCAGGGACCGGGAGAAGGGAATTGCGGCCCGCAAGCAGCTGCGGTCCGAGGGGCTTGACGCCCATTTCGTTCACCTCGATACGACCCGGGCCACGTCCATCCAAGCGGCCGTCGGCAAAATAAAAGATGAATTCCGGCGGCTGGACATCCTGGTCAACAATGCCGGTATCGTGATCGACTCGCAGGCCGGCATCCTCGAACTCGACTCCGGTGTCCTGCTCAACACCCTGGAAACCAACGCCTTCGGTCCGCTCCTGCTGGCCCAGGCCAGTATTCCGCTCATGAAAGCCAACGGGCATGGCCGCATCGTCAACATGGCCAGCAGCATGGGATCGTTACAGGAGATGTCCGATCCGGACAGTAATTCCGCCGCAGTGAAAGCTCCCGCCTACCGCCTGTCCAAGACCCTTCTGAACGGCATAACGGTCCTACTGGCCGGAGAGTTGCACGGCACGAACATCCTGGTCAACTCGGCCTGCCCGGGCTGGGTGCGCACCGACATGGGCGGAGACCAGGCCCCGCTGGCACCCGAGCAGGGCGCCGACACCCCGGTGTGGCTGGCCACGCTGCCGGACGGCGGCCCCACCGGCGGCTTTTTTCGCGAACGGCAGCCGATTGCGTGGTGATGGGGCCATACGGCCGCTCCTGGTTTATGGATCGAGCGTATCGGCCTTCGCAACCCCGTAAACAGTTGCGATTATTTCGTCCATCGGTCTTTATAAAAAAGGAAGTAAACAGATGCTCCCCAAGAACATCGGCACAGTATTCAACCTCCTGGCCGTCGGAATCTTCGCCTGGAAATTCAGGGAAACGCCTCTTTGCCGGCCCTGAACCATGCTGACTTTGGGGCTCGGCGTCGGGTACGTCGCCTATTTAGTGGTCAAAAAGATCGGTGGGTTGTAATGCCACTGGCCGAACACCGGGATGCCGGAAAGCCAAAGAGGAACTGCCGCGGGCAAAGGCTTTTGCGGCCATTGCATGGAGCTACTTTATCAGTGATTTCAATTTCCTAAGCCGTCGGCCGGTTTCGGCCAGGATATCCTCGGACCGCGAGAAGTGCAGACGGATCAGGTGGTTGACCGGCTCGTGAAAAAAACTGGAGCCGGGCACGGCGGCCACGCCCACCTCGCGGGCCATCCAGCGGCAGAATTCGTTGTCGTCGGTCACGCCGAAGGCCGTACAGTCCACCATGACATAGTAGGCGCCCTGCGGTTTGGTGTAGGAGAGACCGGCCTCGTCCAGATATCCCATAAAAAGGTCCCGCTTGCGGGTGTAATCCGCCGTTAACTTCTCGTAGTAGCCAAGCGGCAGTTCCAGGGCGGTGACGGCGGCCTCCTGCAGGGGCGCGGCGGCACCCACGGTGAGAAAATCGTGCACCTTGCGGGCGCCGGCGATGACCGCTTCCGGCCCGATCACATAGCCCAGCCGCCACCCGGTCATGTTGTAGGTCTTGGACAGGGAACTGCACGAAATGGTCCGGTCGAACATGTCCGGCAGCGCGGCGATATAGCGGTGGCGGTGCGGACGGTAGACGATGTGCTCGTAGACCTCATCGGTGATGACGAAGGCGTCGAACTCCCCGGCCAGGTTCGCGATAATTTCGAGTTCCTCCAGCGAGAACACTTTTCCGGAAGGGTTGGACGGATTGCACAGCACGATGGCCTTGGGCTGTTGCTCGAACGCCGCCCTGAGTTCGTCCGGATCGAAGCCGAAAGCCGGCGGGTGCAGCGGAACGTAAATCGGCCGGGCGCCGCTGAGGATGGTATCGGCTCCGTAGTTCTCATAATACGGAGAGAAGATAATGACCTTGTCGCCGGGGTTGCAGGCGGTCATCATGGCGGTCATCATCGCTTCGGTGGCGCCGCAGGTCACCACCAGGTGGGCGTCGGCATCCAACTCGAGCCCCATCCAGCGGCGCTGTTTTTTCACCAGTGCTTCCCGGAAGCGCTTGGACCCCCAGGTGATGGCATACTGGTGGGGACCTTCGGCCATGGCCTTTTTGCCGGCGGCCAGGACTTCCGGCGGCGGATCGGAATCCGGAAACCCCTGGGAAAGATTGATGGCACCATGGCGCTGGGCGACGCGGGTCATCTCACGGATGACCGATTCTGTAAAAAAGGTCAGGCGATCGGCGGTCTGCGGCATGAAAACTCCTCAAAAAAAAGGAAAAAAAACTTTTTCCGTCAGCGGCTCCCTTTTTTGGACAGGATGTGGGTGGCCGTGCCGGTGAAGATTTCGGCCGCTTCCATTTCGGTCTCGGAAAGGGTGGGGTGGGGGTGAATGCTCAGGCCGACATCCTGGGCCAGGGCGCCCATCTCGACTGCCAAAACTCCCTCGGCGATGAGGCTTTCCGCGCCTCTGCCGGCTATCCCGACGCCCAGGATGCGGCCGGTGTCGGGGTCGACGATCATTTTGGTCACCCCCTGCCCGGCATCCATGGTCGTGGCGCGGCCCGAAAATTTCCAGGGGAAGCGGTTGACGTCGATCTTCTTTCCCTGCCGGTGGGCTTCTTCCTCGGTCAGGCCGCAGTACGCGATCTGCGGGTCGGTGTAGACCACGGCCGGGATCGCCCGCGCGTCGAAGGCCGCTGGTTCGCCGGCAATCACCTCGGCGGCTATTTTGCCCTCGTAGCTGGCTTTGTGGGCCAGCATCATGCCCCCGACCACATCGCCCACGGCGTAAATCTTCTCTGCGCTCGTTTGCTGCCTCTCATTTACTTTGACGAAACCGCGGTCATCGAATTCAACCGCCGTTTTATCCAGACCGAGGTTGGCGGTGTTGGCCCGGCGCCCGATGGCGACAAGGACGCGATCGAATTTTTGCTGCGCCGGATCGACATCACCATCGAAGGTCACCTTGACATGGGCATCGCCTTCCGCGAGCCCTTTCACTTTGGTCTTCAGCATGATGGATGCGAAGAGTTTCTCCAGGCGGTGCTCGAGCGGCTCCACCAGATCCGCATCCACGCCCGGCAGCAGGCGATCGCCCAACTCCACCACGCTGACCCGGCTACCGAGCGCGGCATAGACCGAGCCCAATTCCAGGCCGACATATCCGCCGCCGATGACCAAAAGATTTTGGGGAATATCCGCCAGATCGAGCGCGCCGGTGGAATTCATGACCCGGCCCCCTTTTTTAAAAGGGACATCGGGGAAAGAAATGGCATGCGAGCCGGTGGCCAGGATCACGTGGCGAAATTTGATGTGGCTGACTTCGGATTCATAGATGCGCACCGTATCAGCGCTTTCGAAGGCGGCGCGGCCGCGAATCCGCTGCACGCCGCGGGCCTTGCCGAGACTTACAAGGCCGTCGGCGAGTTTTTCGACCACCCGCTTCTTGTAATCGCGCACCTTTTTCAAATCGATTTCCGGCGATCCGAATGTTAAGCCCATCGCATCGGCGTGGGCGGCATCATAAATCAGTTCCGCCAGGTGCAGGTAGGTTTTCGAGGGAATACAGCCCCTGAAAAGACACACTCCGCCGGGTTTTTCGGATATCTCCACCAAGGCGACATCCATTCCCAGGTCGGCGGCCCGAAAGGCGGCGGCATATCCACCCGGCCCGCCGCCAATGACCAGAAGATCGACCTCTTGCGACAATTCACCCATTACCATGGGAGACACCTCTTTCTTTGCCTATCACGGTTGGATGAGACGTCATATCGACAGCAGCATTTGCTCGGGATTCTCGAGTGCGGAGCGGAAAAACTCCAGAAAGTGGGCGGCGTCGACGCCGTCCAGGACCCGGTGATCGATGGCCAGGACCACCGGCAGGATCATGCGCGCCGCAATCCTGCCGGATCCGGCGTCGGTGTTGACGATTACCGGCTTGAGGCGCGCGGCCCCCATCCCCAAGATGGCTGCTTCCGGGTAGTTGATGATCGGCGCAAAGTGCCCCCGGCCTCCGGCGGCCCCGATGTTGGTGATCGTGAAGGTGCCGCCCTGCAGTTCTTCCAACTCGACCTTTCGCGCGCGGGTCCGCTCGACGAGCTGCCTCAACTCCACCGCCAGTTCGGTGATGCTCTTGCGGTCGGCGTGGCGCAAAACGGGCACGACGAGTCCTTCGCGCGTATCGGTCGCGACGCCTATGTTAAGATAGTGCTTGCGGACGATCTCGCCTTTCGCCACGTCCAGCGACACATTGAATTGCGGAAAGCGCCGCAATGCGGCCGCGGCGGCTTTTACGGCAAACACGGTCAGAGTGAGCCGGCCGCCCCGCTTTTCGACGGCCTGCTTGTGGCGGCGGCGCAGGGCTTCGAGGCGGGTCACATCGACATCGTCCTGGCTGGAAACATGCGGAATCTGCGACCAGGCCAGCGCCATCTGCCGGGCGGTCGCCTTTCTGATCGAGCGCAGCGGCAACCGCTCCACCGGCCCCCACTTCGCAAAGTCCGGCAATCCTGGGGCTTCGGTGCCGGAGGCGGCAACCGGTTCGGTTCGTGACGGCGGCGCTTCGGCGGCACCCTTTTCGCGCGGACCTTCGGAAGCAAAAGTCCGCACGTCCTCGGCCGTGACCAATCCGGCGGGTCCGCTCGGCGTCACCGCGCGCAGGTCGACCCCGAGTTCGCGGGCCAGTCGGCGCGTCGCCGGCGAGGCCGGCACCGGTCCCCTGGCTGCTGCGTGCGCTTCCGCGTTTCGATCCTTTTCCGGTTCTCGGACGGGTTTTTTGGACGGCTCGACGGGTTGGGGGCTCTTCTCCGGCACCGGTTCGTGTTTTTCCCCTCCGGCGGATTTCTGACCGGGTTCCGGGTGGTCTCTTTGCGTTTCTTCACCCTTTTCTGCGGCCGCGCCATCGCTGAAGGTCATCAGCAGATCGCCCACCTTGACGACGTCGCCCGCCTTGACCTCGATCGCCTGCACCGTTGCCGTAAAAGGAGACGGGATCTCGACCGACGCCTTGTCGGTCTCGACCTCCAGAATCGGGTCGCCCTCTTTCACATTGTCGCCGACCTTCACCAGGACCGCGATGACTTCACCTTCGTGGATGCCTTCACCCAGATCGGGCAGCTTGAAACAACGGGCCATGTTTTTCCTCCTCTTTACTTCTAACCCTGAAGCGATTGTCAGGCAGCGGTATCAAGCACTTTCCGGGCCGCCCGCACTATCCGCCGGGCACCGGGAAGGTAATGGTTCTCGCGACTGAAAAGAGGGATGACGATATCGAAGCCGGTCACCCGCTCGACCGGGGCTTCGAGGTAGTAAAATGATTTGTCGACCAGCTTGGCGACGATCTCGGCCGCGGGGCCATAGCTGCGCGGGGCCTCGTGAACGACGACGGCGCGTCCGGTCTTGGCCACCGATTCGGTGAAAAGGCTGTCGTCGAGCGGCGAGAGGGTCAGAAGGTCGATGACCTCGGCCTCCACGGCCTCTTTTTCCTTGAGGATGTCGGCCGCCTCCAGCGTCGGACGCATCATCGATCCGTAGGAAACAAGGGTGATGTCCGATCCTTTCCTGACGATCTGCGATTTTCCGATCGGAAAGGTTTCCTCTTCTTCCGGGACTTCTTCCCGAAAAGCCCGGTAGAGCGCCTTGGACTCGTAGAAAACCACCGGGTCCGGGTCCCGTATGGCGCTGATCAGAAGAGCGCGCGCATTGCGCGGGCCGGAGGGAATCACCATCTTGAGTCCGGGCGTATGCGCGTAATACGCCTCGCGGCTTTCCGAGTGGTGTTCCAGCGCCCGCACGCCGCCGCTGTAGGGCATCCGCAGCACCATCGGCACGCTGAATCGCCCCTGCGACCGCCAGCGCATCCGCGCGGCATGGTTTTCGGTCTGGTGAAACGCTTGGTAGCTGAAGCCCGAGAATTGCATTTCACACACCGGGCGCAGGCCGTAAACCGCCATGCCGATCGACATGCCGACGATGCCTGCTTCCGCCAAAGGCGTATCCATGACCCGCTGCCCGCCGAAACGGTCGATCAGCCCTTCGGTGACGCGGAAGACGCCACCGTCGCGCCCGACGTCTTCCCCCAGCACGATCACGCGGTCGTCTTTTTCCATCTCCTGCTTGAGCGCCAGATTCAGGGCCTGGAC
>JBAPWQ010000350.1:0-3468 GCA_049283795.1 Desulfobacterales bacterium
CCATAAACCATGGCACTGACGAAGGCCGAAATAATCGAGGCGGTCGCCGAAGGCAACGGATTTTCAAGGAAGCAAGCCACCGATACCGTCGAGATGCTGCTGGAGATCATGAAGCGCACCCTCGCATCGGGAGAGGATGTGCTGGTCAGCGGATTCGGGAAATTTTGTGTCAAGGAAAAATCCGAGCGCAGGGGTCGTAATCCCGCCACCGGCGACGCCATGATGTTGAGGCCGCGACGGGTGGTCACCTTCAAGTGTTCCGGCAAGCTTCGCGAAAAAATCGACCCCGACGCCTGACGCCCCGCATGACGGCAACCGTCTTCCGTTATTTTTTTAAAGGAAACTCTCGTGTCGCCATCCATCAAACGAATCGCGATATCCACCGGCGGTGGCGATGCGCCCGGGCTCAACGCGGTCATCAGGGCGATCGTGCTCTCGGCTGTCAACCGGGGCTGGCAATGTGTCGGCATTCGCGACGGATACAACGGCCTGATCCTGCCGCAGCAGTATCCGCAGGGCGGCCTTCTACCGCTCGATCGTGATTCGGTGCGCGGAATCACCCACCTGGGGGGAACCATCCTGGGAACCACCAACCGGGGCAATCCCCTGCGGTTTCCAACGCCTGCCGAAGATGGCCGGATCGTGGAAACGGATAGGACCGACGAGTTGATCGCCGCGTTTGCCGGTCACGGGTTGGATGCCCTGATCGCCATCGGCGGTGACGGCTCGCTGGCCATCGCCGCCGCGCTTTATCACAAGGGGCTGCGGGTGGTCGGCGTGCCCAAGACGATCGACAACGACCTGGACAAAACCGTCATCACCTTCGGCTTCGACACAGCCGTGCATTTCGCCACCGAGTGCATCGACCGCCTGCACTCGACGGCCGAAGCCCACCGGCGGGTTTTCGTGGTCGAGGTCATGGGACGCTACGCCGGTTGGATTGCCTTGAATTCAGGAGTATCGGCCACAGCCGATGCCATTCTCATCCCGGAAATCCCCTTCGACATCCACAAGGTCGCCGAGAAAGTGATGGAACGGGAGCGCAGCGGCCGGCCGTTTTCAATTGTCGTCGTGGCCGAAGGAGCGCAGCCGATCGGCGGCCAGCGCACCGTGGCGGCCGGCAAGACCCCCGGCCAGGCCGAAAGGCTGGGCGGTGTCGGCCAGGCGGTGTGCGCGGAGTTGGCCTCCCTGACCGGCAAGGAAGCCCGCACGGTCGTTTTGGGCCACCTGCTGCGCGGCGGGACCCCCACCTCGTTCGACCGCCTCCTGTCCCTGCGGTTCGGGGCGGCGAGCATCCGTGCTCTCGATCACGGCCAGTCCGGCATCATGGTCGTCCTGGATCCGCCGGCGGTGGCTTACGTGCCGCTGGATCAGAGCACCCAGCGCATGAAGACCGTTCCCCCCGACTGCGACACCATCCTGACCGCCCGCGACCTCGGAATCTCCTTCGGTGACTGATAAAGGGCGCGACCGTTTTGCCGCAGAACCCCGATAAGGACGACAAAGCATGCTCTTCGGCGCGATGAATTTTCCGGTCACTCCGGTGCTGGATGAACTCGAGTCCCTGGCGGCCCTGGGCTTCGATTTCCTGGAACTGGCCATGGATCCTCCAGCCGCGCATCACGCGACCGTCGCGGCTCAACAGTCCGGACTGTCGGCGGCCCTTGCCCGGCACAAAATGCAGCTGATGTGCCACCTGCCCACTTTTGTCTCCCTCGCGGATCTGACCGACAGCCTTCGACACGCCTCCCTCGCGGAAGTGCTCGCGTCTCTTGAAACCGCGGCCGCGCTCGGGGTGAAAAAGGCCGTGTGCCACCCGGCCGCCATCTCCGGCATGGGGGCCTACGCCATCGAAACGGCCCGCCGTCACGCCTGGGCGAGCCTGACGGACATCGTTTCGAAAGCCGCGGAGCTGGGCATCACCCTGTGTCTCGAAAACATGTTTCCCCGCAGCCGTTTCGGGGTCGAAGTCGCCGAATTCAATAAAATTTTCAGCCGTTTTCCGAACCTGATGCTGACCCTGGACACCGGCCACGCCCACATCGGCAGTCCGCGCGGCAAGCGCACCATGAAATTTATCGATGCCTTTGCCGATCGGATCGGCCACATCCACGTGAGCGATAACTTCGGCAAGGAGGACAATCACCTACCGATCGGCTCCGGCACCATTGCCTTTCCAAAGATCGTGTCCGCCTTGAAAAAAACGGGGTACGACGGCACCGTGACCTTCGAAGTGTTCACGCCCGACCGCGAGTACCTGCGGCTGAGCCGGCAGAAGTTCGATCAAATTTGGCGGTCGGCATAGGTGATAGGATCGATGAGAATGCAATCCCTTAATGATGTCTTGAGGAAAGAAATGCGGAAAATCGTGATATGCACGGGGGTCGTGCTGCTGCTCATCGGCCCGCTGATGCGGCCTGCAACGGCCGGCAGCCTGGATGCCGTCAAAAAAATGATCGGGGTCACGGACGCGATCCTGGTCGCCGACGCCGCGGGACGGGTGCTGGTATCAAAAAACGAAAACCGGCTATTGGTGCCGGCCTCGACCCTCAAGATCTTCACCGCCCTGGTCGCCCTTGACACCCTCGGTCCCGACTACCGCTTCACGACCGAATTTTATCGCGACGACACCGACAACCTGACCATCAAGGGCTATGGCGACCCGGGCCTGGTGTCCGAGGTGCTGGCGGATATCGCCCGGCGTCTCGCCTCCGATCTGCCGCATGTCAACGATATCGTCCTGGACGCCTCCTACTTCGCCCAGCCGCTGGTAATTCCGGGCGTTTCCGCCTCCAGCGAGCCCTACGATGCCCCCAACGGCGCGTTGTGCGTCAATTTCAACACAGTGTCCTTCAAGCGCGAAAACGGCACCTTCACCAGCGCCGAACCCCAGACACCGCTCCTGCCCATCGTCTACGGGCGGATCGCAGCGGCGGGGCTCAGCGAAGGCCGGATCGTTTTATCGCACGAGCAAGAAGAGATCACGCTCTATGGCGGGCATCTGTTCGGCCATTTCCTGCGCGAATCCGGCGTCCAGTTTACGGGCGCGATCGCCACCGGCACCGTCCGTCCCGGCCGCGACCGTCTGGTGTATCGCCACCAGTCGCCGCTCACTCTCGGCGAGACCATCTCGCAGCTGCTGAATTTTTCCAACAACTTCACCACCAACCAGATCCTGATCGCCGCCGGCGCCCGGCGCTACGGCCCGCCCGGAACGCTCGACAAAGGCGTGCGGGCGGCGCGGGAATACGCCCGCGACGTGCTCAAGCTCGACGATATCCGCATCAGCGAGGGTTCGGGCATATCGCGCGCCAACCGCATCACGGCCCGCGACATGCACAAAATTCTCGATGCCTTCGCGCCCTACCACACGTTCATGCGCAGCGAAGGGCGCCAGTACTACAAGACCGGCACCCTGCACGGCATCAGCACCCGCGCCGGCTATCTCGAACGCCCCGACGGCAGCCT
>JBAPWQ010000351.1:0-2357 GCA_049283795.1 Desulfobacterales bacterium
CAGCCATCTTATGACCTCCTGCCTGCTGTCCGGGGCTGTTGATGACGACGAAGCCGAACCAGCCCGTCTGATTTTGAAAAAAATGCGGGAACAGGTGCGCGCAGAAACCGGCCTGATCATCATCACCTGATCGGTGCGGCGGACTTGCGCTGCCGCAATGCCCCTGCGCGGCTCCGTTCGCAGTATCCGATAGACCGAGCCCAATGATGCCTTGACATCATTTTATCTGATGCTAAGGTGATCGCCATGAGGACAACCCTTACAATCGATGACGATGTATTGGAACGGGCCCGAGCTATTGCGGCCAAACGGCGCACACCATTCAAAACGGTCATCGACGAAGCGCTGCGGGCAGGCCTGGACCGGGTCGAGCAGCCTGCCGAGCGGCGGCACTACATCACCAAACCCCATGCAATGGGCTTAAAAGCCGGCCGGAACTTAGGCAACATCCGGGATTTGCTGTTTCAAGTCGATGGCGAGGAATCCCTTTGATTCTCGTCGATGCCGTGAAAGCCACTTACGGTACCGACCGCCTGGCCGATCGGCTGCTCGAAAGCCTGCGCGCGGCCGGTTATGATCTGGACCGGCTGACCACCGCCGACCTGATTACCTTCGATGAACTGCACGTCATGGGCCGCCAGGCCACCGTTGCGCTGGGCCGCCTGGCCGGGCTCACCGCCGATATGCGCGTCCTTGACATCGGCTGCGGCCTGGGCGGATCGGCCCGCACACTGGCCGCTGAATTCGGCTGCCACGTGACCGGCGTCGATCTGTCGGAAGAATTCGTCGACGCGGCGCGCGTTCTGAGCGCACGGGTGGGGTTGGCGGAAAGGGTCGACTTCCACTGCGGAGACGCCTTGAACCTGCCGTTCGAAACCAACCGGTTCGATGCAGCCGTCATGATTCATGTCAACATGAACATCGCCGACAAGAAAGGCCTGTTCACGGAGGCCGCTCGTGTTTTAAAGGAGGGCGCAAAACTGGTGGTGTGGGAAATCTGCCGCAGCGAAGGTCCGGAGGTGACGTATCCGGTACCCTGGGCTAACGAGGCCTCCTTCAGCTTCCTGGTCCGCCTGCCTGACATGATCGCCCTGATGGAAGCCGCCGGTTTCGACGTAAATCACTGCGAAGATGCCACGGCCGAAGCCGCCGATTGGGTGCGCGCCCGCCAGGCCCCGCCCCAGAAAGATCGGCCCAGGCTGCCGCGCCCGGACCTCGATCTGGTGCTGGAAAATTTCCGCTCGAAACGCACCAACCTTTCGAAAAACCTGCTGCGGGGCTCCATCGCCGTGCTCCGCGCCGTAGCCGTCAATGGTGGTCGAATGGGGGTCGGGCCACACTAACAGTTCAATATTAATAAAATTTTTAACAAAAGAACGCGATATTTGGCGGCTATATTTCGTTTTTTACCGGTAAAAAGTGAATTATAAGTATCGTAAGGGAAGTCAGGAGGGATGATCCTTCAAGGCCAGCGGTCAGTATCGCACTTTTGGACCCCAAAAAGAGCAATATAGGCCTCAAAATCACCCTTGATTTGGGATATTTTCCTTAAATATCAAGTTAATAGAACGGCCCGACCCTCCAAATACGGCATTTAGGGTTTATACCAACCGCAAACCACAACATATTTGTGACGGCCCGCCACCCATTCAGGGAAAATAGACCAGCGCTCGGCGGTAGCCCTCGTCCAGGTCGTTCATCATTTTATCGAGGTTGCCCATCTCTTTTTCCCAGCCGGCCGCATCCTCCTTTTCGAGTTGTTTGACGAAAAGCTCAAGCGTTTGAATGGTCTGTTTCAGGCCGGCCACCGTGTCCATATACTTGGCCTGCATCTCGGGTTTAATTGCGCTGGACGGCTGCTGGAGAGACTCAATTTTGGCTTTCCAGTCGATCAGTTGTTTTTTAAGTTCTTCCCGTGATTTTTCACCTGCCATGATCGGTCCTCCTGTTTAAAAATAATAGTCACCGTTGATAAACCGCCATCGGATCCCGGCGCCACGCTGCGTGCCACCGTAAAAATTATATATGGAATATGACCCAAGGACTTGTTCAATATTGTAAATTTTCTCCGCATAATCAAGGAAAGAAAAATATGGACTCTTTTGCAATCTCACCGCGCGCGGAACCCCGAGCCGCGAACCCACCGGTACTCGCGTCTTTCCCGCCGCGAACGTCATAAGGGGTTTTACCTGTTGTTATGACCCGATTCGTTTGTGGTTGCGCCAACCGGGGCCGATGCTGATATTCCAGTTGAAGAAACGAGGACCCGAACAACAGACATGATCACACTCAACCACAGGAGGTTCACCATGGCAGAGAAAGTTCAAGATTATACTGAAAACGAGAAAGAAAAAGAT
>JBAPWQ010000352.1:0-4246 GCA_049283795.1 Desulfobacterales bacterium
AGCCAGAGCAGCTTGTTGTTTTCACGGGTCTTCCTGAAGACCAGCAGCAAGGCCGGCACCCAGCCGCAGACGATGACTTCGAGCACCAGGATCCAGTACCCGTACAAGCCGTTGTTGGTGTAAAAATCGCTCAGCACGAAGCCTTTGGCCGGCGCGGTGACGAGGGCCCAGTAAATGGTGTCGGCGGTTTTGGCGATGCAGTAGGTCAGCATCATCCAGCCCGAAATCTTGGCCAGCAGCCAGATCACATTATCCTTAACCAGTTTTTTCCCGGTCACGGCTTCCGTAATCTTGGTGAGCATGATGGTGAAGGCGGGTCCGTAGGCCGCCGCGGACCAGGTGAAAAGAAAAAAGGTGAAGGGCCAGATGAGGATATGCTCCCGGAAACCGAACGGCCGCCCGAACAGCACGCCGGCCACGCCGCCCAGGGATCCCTGATGGAAAAAGGACAGGAAGGCGCCGGTGGCAGCAAAGATCGCCATGATCTCGTGCATGTTGTGGCTCAGATTGTGAAAGAAAGGCACCCGGTCGAGCTGACGGTTCTCGAGCACCAGCGGGATGTATTCGATGCTCAGAACGAAGAAGTAACAGGTCAGGCAAAACGCCACCTCGGTCAGCATCGAGTGCACGTTGGCATGCCAGAAGATGAACCAGCCTCTCAACGGCTGACCGATGTCGATCGCCAGAATCAACAGGGCCGAGCTGTAGCAGATGAAGCCGATCAGGACCGCGAAGTTGATGATGTTTTTGAGTTCGTCCTTGCCGACGAGATATTTTAAAAAGCCACTGAAAAAGGCACCGCCCCCGAGGGCGATGACGGCCAGATCGGCCCAGATCCAGAGCGCGAAACCGTAGGCGTTGTTCATGTTGGTCTGGTTGAGGCCCTTCAACCAGCACAGCAACATGGCATATACGCCCCACAGCAGAACCAGGATGACCGGCGTCAGACCGGCCATGAATTTCCATATTGGACAGCGGGTTACTCCCTTGGGCATCAATGCAGTGTCCATAAGCTCCATGCTCCTCGGTGTAGTTTCGTTGAACCGTTTTCCAGCCCGCTCCTAAGGGGGCCTTTAGAACCTGTGCGGCGATTCCGGGCGGCCTTCGTCACCATCTTCGATACCATCTTCGATCAGACCTTGTCGTGTCCCGGCAGGTAATTATCCCCCAGCCGCCGGACCCATTCCCTGCTGGAGTGGTAATACACTTTCGGGTTGGTTCCCAGTTTCTCGAGCAATCGAAACACATTTTTCGCCCGGGGTTTGCCCCCGTTGTGGTTGTCCGGCTGCGCCAGTTGATGCACCTTGTGGTCCGGGTTGTTCAAATCGCCGAAGACGATGGCCTGGGCCGGGCAGGCCTGGGTGCAGGCGGTCTGGTAGTCGTCTTCCGCCAGGTGATCCTCGCCGTTGGCATCGGCGCGCATCTTGGCCTGCTGATAGCGGTGAAAACAGAAGCTGCATTTTTCGACCACCCCGCGCATGCGCACCGACACATCCGGGTTCAGGGATTTCTCCATGCCGTCCGGCCATACCGGATCGTACCAGTTGAACTGCCGGACGTGATAAGGGCAGGCCGCCATGCAGTACCGGCACCCGAAACAGCGGGTGGGAATCTGGCTGACGATGCCGGTGTGGGAATCGTAATCCGTGGCGGTCGCCGGGCAGACCGACACGCAGGGGGAATGGCCGTGGTGACCTTCGCAGTGCTGGCAGGGCCGCGGCAAGTAACTGCTTTGCGCCTGCGGAAAAGGCTCGTTGTTGCTCAGCTTGTAGACACGCATCCAGGTGACGCTGATCAGCTTATCGGTTTCGTCTTCCCGGAACGGGACATTGTTTTCGGCCATACAGGCGACCATGCAGGACCCGCATCCCGTACACTTGTCCAGATCGATGAACATTCCGAATTTATGGGCTTTTTCTACTTTCATCTAAACCTCAATCGCCGGAGTGAAGTGGTAA
Organism: Desulfobacterales bacterium; assembly: GCA_049283795.1. Taxonomy (GTDB): domain Bacteria; phylum Desulfobacterota; class Desulfobacteria; order Desulfobacterales; family SG8-13; genus JARFQH01. The sequence continues at coordinate 1,959 of JBAPWQ010000352.1, forward strand.
AATGCCGGTAAATGCCGTCACCGGCCGCCGCCTGACGCCTGCCTTAGGCTTTGTCGAGTCTGGCCATGACGCCCCAGACGGCATCGTAACCGCTGGCGGCATCTTCAACGGGTCCGATCAGAGTATTGACATTGACGCCTTTGCCGGCCAGGAATTTGCTGTGAGCCGTGTGGCCCAGTCCTCTGGGCAACGCCACCACTCCCGGCATGATGCCATCGAACAGGTGTACCCGCACCACGGCCGTACCGTAAGGCGTTTTCAGCCTGGCGCTCTGACCTTGCTGCAGGCCCAATTTTCCGGCGGTCGCCGGATTGACCTCGATGTAAACGTCGTTGCCGGTCAAAACCGTGTCGGGAACGATCTTGATGACAAACGGCGGGTCGCCGATATAGCCGTTCCAGAGTTGCATCGTGTCGTAAGGGACCAGTATCAGGGGCAAAGCGGCTTTGTCACCTTCCGGCGTGAGGGGCGCAAAGGGGGCCAGCGCAGCGATGTCGGCATTGGTGAACTCGAAGCGCGCGGATTTGGTCTCAAAACCCGGCGAAGATCCGGCAGCGGAACTCTCCCCGGACCAGTACCCCTTTTTGTCAAGAATGGACCACATGTCGCCGAGGGTCTCTTTCAGGCAGGCCTGGTAGTCGTCCCAGGGAAAGGCCGCGGCTACCGTCCCACCTTGCAACCGCGCCAGTTCGATCACCACGTCTCCGATGGGCCGCGTGTTGAACAGCGGCTTGACCACGGGCCGGGTCAAGTTGACCAGCGGCCGGGGATATCCGGCTGCAATCGGCCGGTCCTCGTATTGTTCGAGATAGCTGGGGCTCGGCAGAATGAAATCGGACAATTCGGCTGTCTCCCCGCGGTAGGCGGAAAAACTGACGACCAGGGGGATTTTCTTGACGGCATCGATGAAGGCCGTGTTGTTCGGCAGTGAAAAACAGGGGTTGGCGTTGGCGACGAAAAGGACTTGTATGGGCGACTCGGCGCTCGAATTGACGGCTTCCGGCAGCCGATTAATCAAATAACGGGCGTGCGGAAACGATTGGCTGCCGGCCTGATCGATCCGGTCTTGCTGCATGCCGGCGGCGGCGACGGCATCCATTTCCGGTTCCGGCCAATCGATGTAGTCCGCCTCGGGAACCGCGCCTACCCCGCCCTGCCGGCCGATACCACCGACCAGGGCATTTAAGGCATGCACGGCCATCACCTCCTGCAGGCTGCCGGGGGTATGGCCCTTGCCGCGTCCGCAAACGGCCACGGGACGACGGGCGCCGGCAAACTCCCTGGCCAGCCTGACGATGGTCGTCGGTTCGATCCCGGTGAGCTTGGCCGCGCTTTCGGGATCGCAGGTTTCAGCGACTTGCCGCCGCCACGCATCGAATCCGCTCGACTGCCCGTTGACAAAGTCGGCGTTAAAGAGCGACTCCTTGATGATGACGCCGGCCATACTCAACGCCAGCACGCCTTCGCTGCCGGGGTTGACGGGGATCCACTCGTCGGCTTTGGCCGCAGTGCGCGACAGGCGCGGTTCGATCTGGATGAGTCTGCCGCCGCTTTCGCACCAGCGGCTGTGGGCCTGAAAAATGTGGACCGGCGCGCCCCAGCCGTCGAGCAGGCCGCTGCCGAAGCTCAGGACGTAGTCGGCGTTTTCCAGATCGAAGCCGGGCGTGGCGCGAACCCCCTGCATCAGGTATAGCGCCAGTTCATACGTGTCCTGAATGGAGGGCAGGCGGAAAAACTGCGGCGATCCGTAAACGGTTAAAAACCTTAGCAACAATTCCGCCACAGTGCCGCGGTCGGTGTCGGCGATACAGGCGACGCGGTGGGACTGTCCACCATCTCTCAATTCCTTCAGCCGGGCGGAAATCTCATCCAGGGCTTCTTTCCAGGAGACTTCGACGAACCGGCCGTCGACTTTCTTCATGGGGGCCTTGACCCGCTGCGGCCCATAGAGCAGCTGGGCCCCGGCCAGTCCCAGGGTGCACAGGCCGCCGTCGTTGATCGGATGCCCTTTGAGACCTTCGATCTTGACCACCCGACCCTCAACCTTGCGGACGCTGATGCCGCAGCCACCCGGACACAGCGTGCACGCGGAGGTGACGTGCGAGACCTCGCCCTTCTCGGGGACCGGCACCCAGGGCCACATCTGGGTCCAGATGGCGACATCGTCGGTCAGTTTCCAGGGCAGCGGCGACAGTGCGGTCCCTGCGGCACCACCGATTAAAAACGACAAGAAACTTCTTCTGTCAATCTTCATCGATTCATCCCCTTATGCCTGAGCAAGCTGCAAA
>JBAPWQ010000353.1:0-3272 GCA_049283795.1 Desulfobacterales bacterium
TGGGCATCGACCATCGCCCGAACGTCAAACTCGGCCGTGATTTCACCTTGGCGGATCTTGAGACCGAGGGGTTCGACGCCGTTTTCATGGGCATCGGCGCCTGGCGCGACTACAGCCTGAAAGTCGAGGGCGAGGATCTGAAAGGCTGCTACACCGGCATCGATTTTCTTACCAAGTTTGCGGTGAACCAGCAGGCCGGCCAGCCGTCCGGCAAGGTCGGCATCGGGCGCAAGTGCGCGGTCATCGGCGGCGGCAACACCGCCATCGACTGCGTCCGCACCCTGGTGCGCCTGGGCGCCGAAGAGGTGTCGATCGTCTACCGCCGCACGCGCAAGGAAATGCCGGCCAACGAGGTCGAAATCGTCGCGGCCGAGCACGAAGGCGTCAAGTTTCACTTCCTGGCCGCGCCGACGCGCATCATCGGCGATGAAAACGGCCGGGCCACCCACCTGGAATTTTTAAAGATGGAACTCGGCGAGCCCGACGCCAGCGGCCGGCGGCGGCCGGTGCCGATCGAGGGATCCGAAACCCAAATGGAAGTCGACATGGTGGTGTCCGCGATCGGCCAGGGACCGGATGTCAGCTTCATCGAGGCCGACAACCGCTTGAAGGAGATGAGCATCACGCGTTGGAGCACGATCGACGCCAACCCGGAAATACTCCAGTCCAACATCCCGCACGTCTTCGCGGCCGGCGACGCCTACACCGGCGCCTCGCTGGTGGTCGAGGCCATCGGCGGCGGCCGCCGCGCGGCCCGGGCCATCCACCTGTTCCTTTCCGGCCTGCCGGTCGAACCCGTGGCCGGATCGCTGCGCAAGAAGCACATTCCCGAGTCGCTTTTCGAGGGCGTCGCCGGCGTAAAGAAGACCAAACGGGCCGAGATGCCCGAATTGCCGGTCGCCGAGCGCATCAAGACCTTCGATGAAACCGACCTGGTGCTCAGCGAGGCCGACGCCCGGGCCGAATCCCGCCGCTGCCTGTCCTGCTGCCGGCTGTGCTACAATCCGGAGGCATGATGTGATAGGTGCGGGGTAAGGGGGTAATAAACAAATTCGCTTAACATGACAGACAAAAAGCTGTTTGAGGGCATCGTCTCTTCAGGTTAGGGAAAGCATGACTACTATTCTTAGACAGCAGCGGTAATTGCCGTTTTGGGCGATTTCAAAATTAAGTCTTATCGACTTTAAAGCACCCACTGAGTGAAACAGGCCGAATACACTAGCGTATTCGGCCTGTTTGATTTTGGGCCCGCTGTCTTGTGGCTTTGGTATGCCGGCAGAAAATAGCCGTCGTGTCACGGACGGGCGATCGGCGGTTCCGTAAACAACAATAAGATGTATACCAAAAATTGGTAAATATGTTTGACAAGTATGAATACATACAATATTATCCATACAACGACAGCGATGGAGATGGGATATGAAGGCTAAAGTCGCAGAAAGAGGTCAAGTGACGATTCCCAAAGCCTTAAGGGCGAGATTAGGCATCCAGCCGGGGACGGTGCTCGATTTTTCGGAGGACCACGGACGACTTGTCGCCGTTAAGGCAGAAGCAATGACCGGTGTGGAGGCCGCATACGGTCTTCTCGGACAGGGTCGTCGTACGGATGAGATCATGCAGGAGCTGCGTGGGGAAGAATGATTACGGCAGTGGATACGAACGTTTTGGTAGATGTTCTGGAGCCGGACCCGATTTACGGGCCACGCTCAAAAGAGCTGTTGAAACAATGCCTGCTGAGCGGATCAATAGTTGCCTGTGATGTCGTCTGGGCCGAAGTGGCCACGGTCTATGGACATGCTTGTCATAAAGTCGTTGAGGCGATGAATATGATAGGAGTCCAATATTCTGCGATGAACCTGGAAGCGGCTTTGGCCGCGGCAAAGTGCTGGTTTGCCTACCGGCAGAAAGGGGGACGTAGAAACCGTATTGCATCTGATTTTCTGATTGGAGGACATGCCAGGATTCAATGCGATCAGCTGTTGACGAGAGATCGAGGTTTTTACCGAGAATACTTTACTCAACTTCAAGTGCTATCGCCATAGTGTTGGTCGTGATCCGCTATTTTTAAGGTCCCAGCAAAAAACAATTCCACATCTTGCTTGACTATTGACCCGTCTACCGCGTTACATCCACCGACACGTATCTCGATATGCGCGGCTGGAGGTGCCTTACAGACGGACCAATATCCGGCGCAATCTTGTGGAATTATTTCTTACCGTGACCCTTACCTGTCATCAAACGATTCCGGCACATATTGAACTTGCAGCAAGTAAACATCGGCTGTTCAGCCTCCGCGCAATTTCGACTTAGCGTTCCAAAGATCTTCCGCCTTGTTTGAGGCAGGCCAGGGGAAGTGTTCTTTACGGCACCGGGAGGATGGCGAAAATAACCGTACTCCAGATGGAATGCGAGATGATGACCGGGGTGAGGTCTTTCAAGCGCCAGTACATGGCGCCCCAGAAGGCACCGGCGACACCGGCGGCGCCGATCAGCATGAAATTGAGTGATGCGATATGCACGCCGGCATAGAGGACGGTGGCGATGATCCATCCCTGTGTATTTCCGAATCGGCCCATCAGCCGGCGCTGCAGGTATCCCCGCCAGTAGAGCTCTTCACAAGGTCCGGTGACAAAAAAGAGCAGCAGGGCGATTTTCCAGATGGAGGTCCCCTCCCCTTTTTGATAGATGGAGCCGATCTGGTCGCCGGCAAACGGCAGGATCATCGACGCGATGGTCTTTCCCGCCCAGAAGACCAGGTACAGCAGGGCCGCGGAGGCCAGGCCCAGGGCTACGGCGCGCAAGTCAACCTTCAGGTGCAGCGCGCGCGGGGACTGGAACAGGAACGACAGCGCCGTCAGGGTGAGGGCGGAAGCGGAAATCTTGTACCAGAAAACGCCCCAGTGAACATAGAAGGTGAAAACCCACAAGACGGCCGCCAGCGCAACTGTGCCGGCCACCGGCGCCAGTCCGCCTTTTTCTTCCGGCTTCAAAATACGGCCTCCAGTATCAGGGAGATGACCAGCAGGACCCCGAATGCGGTATCGAGCTGGGCGGTGCGCGCATCCGCGTCGTCCGGTATTTTTTTGGCCATGAGCTTGAGCAGCTTCACCGCAATGGGCAGGGAAAAAAAGACCAGCAGCGACCACAGCGACAGCGTCCCGAGCAGAATCATCACCAGGATGGACAGGTACGCCAGGGAAATCAACGCCGCATAGAGGATGAATCCTTTTTGTGCCCCCAGGAGGATCGCAATGGTGCGGATGCCGCGGTTT
>JBAPWQ010000354.1:0-5574 GCA_049283795.1 Desulfobacterales bacterium
GCAGAGGATGTTGTCGGTGATGACCTACCGCTCTTTCGAGGAACTGTCCGCAAACGAAACCGAAGGGCCCGACTATCGAATACGTGACCGCGGCGGGGCATCGGAAATAGCGGTGGTGGCCATTCACGGCGGCGGGATCGAGCCGGGAACAACCGAGATTGCAGAAGCAACAGCCGGCGAGCGGCACGCTTTTTACACCTTCAGCGGGTTGAAGCCCCGCGGCAACGGCCGCTTGCACATAACGAGCCGTCGATTCGACGAGCCCCGGTGCCTGCGCCGGGTTCGACTCGCGCGCACCGTCATTTCGATTCACGGGTGCGGTGATGCCGAGCCGCTCGTGCTTCTCGGCGGTCGTCACAACCGGTTGGGGCAGTTGATTGGGCAATCCCTCGAAACGGCTGGCTTCGCCGTCAGGCGTTCGGCGCGGTTTCCGGGTTTGAGCCCTCAAAACATTTGCAATCGGGGCCGCCTTCGTATGGGGGTGCAGCTGGAAATTTCGGCCGGTTTGAGGTCCCTCATGTTCGGTGATCTGACCCGATCGCAGCGCAAAAAACCGTCGCCGCTGCTGCTGTGCTTCGTCACGGCCGTGCAGGCCGCGCTCGACAATTTTGAGAAAACGGACCGCGATGCCAAAGACATGCAAGGCGGTGCAGGAGCCCAAAATGTGCCGACTTAATGCCGGCAGCATCCGGTCGGAGCTCTCGGTTCAACCTGCAACGGAATCGATTATTCCCGAATGTCCCCCCGCTCGATTTGCCGCCGGACGGTTATTCCGGCGGTCTATCGAGGGGGGGTATCGGTCAACAAAGAGGTTAGTGAAATGAAAGCGGTCGTGCTGCAAGGGGTTGGCGGGCCGGAGGTCATGGACATCGCAGAGGTGGCAGCCCCCCGACCCGGGCCGAACCAGGTGAGGGTTCGCGTTCTGGCAACCTCGGTGAACCGGGCGGACATTATTCAACGCCAGGGCCACTACCCGCCGCCGCCCGGCGAGTCGGACATCCTCGGTCTGGAAGTGGCCGGCCGCATCGATACGCTCGGCACCGGTGTGAGCGAGTGGAAAGTCGGGGATCGGGTCATGGGACTGGTGGCCGGCGGCGGGTACGCCGAATATGCGCTGGCATACGCCGGCCACCTGATGCCGATACCCGAATCGATGGATTTCACGACCGCCGCCGGTGTCAGTGAAACTTACATCACCGCCTTTCTGAACGTCTTTCTGATCGGCGGCTTTCGTGCCGGGCAGGCCGTCCTGCTGCATGGCGGGGGAGGTGGCGTCAACACCGCAGCCCTTCAGTTGTGCCGCGCGCTGGTGCTCGATGCTACGATTGTCGTTACCGCCTCCGCCGGCAAGATCGAGCGGGTCAAGGCGATGGGGGCCGACCTGGTGATCGACTACAAAGCGCAGGATTTTGCGGCCGAGGTGCGGATGTTTACCAAGAACCGCGGGGTGGATCTCATCCTCGACCACATTGGCGCCCAATACCTGAAATCCAACCTGAAGTCACTGGCGGCAGGCGGGCGACTGGTGATCATCGGGGTCATCGGCGGGGCCGAGGCCCAGGTGAACCTGGCTCATCTGCTGGTCAAACGCCAGCAGATCATCGGGTCGGTCATACGGTCGCGCAGCGTCGAGGACAAGGCCGCCATAACGGCGGCATTTTCGGAAAAGGTGCTGCCGCTTCTGGCCGGCCGCCGGATTGCGCCGCTGATCCACCGGATTTACCCAATCGATTCCGTCCGGGAAGCCCACCGGGAGATGGAAAACAGCCGGCACTTCGGCAAGATCGTTCTGGCGGTGCAATAGAAAAAGGGTCTATGGTTTAAGGTTTAAGGATGGGAAATCTGTCTGGACTATCAAGGCAAGTACAAGTATGGGAATGAGTTAGAGGCAGCAATTTTCCTAAACATGAATTCTACACCTTACCGTGCAAAACTTGCTGATTGTCCCGTAGGGGCGAAAGATTTTTCGTCCAGCGCTTTGGCGATATCAATCACGCCCTTTGAAATTGGATGGAAGATAGCTGTTCTTTGGATGCCCTGGAAAAGATATTTAAAAATTCGATGCCAACAACCTGCTCGTTTTCATCATAATCGAGGATTACACCGGGCTGAACCTCTTCAGACTCCACGATCCCGAAAAGGCGGTCGTGCTGATCCGCCGCCGCATCGAAAACCGGCGCGCGAAACTGGGGCTTCCGGCGCTGGTGGTATGAGATGGGGGAAGGGCGGAGGGCGGAAGACAGACGACAGAGGACAGATGACGGAGGACAGACGACGGAGGGCGGAAGGAAAAAAAAGGTGTAGGGTATAGGGCTCAGGGTTTTAGGTTTACGGTCGAGGCGAATGCAAGCCATTCCTTATACCATATACCTTATGCCATATACCTTACACCCTGTACCCTGCACCTCACTCCTTTCTCCTTTCACCTTCCGCCATATGCCGTTTGCCTTGTACCTCATCCTTCACCAGTTTTTCGAATGGATTTGGGGGGTTGGCCAGAGGCTTCAGCTGATCGATTATATCTTCGTACATGTAGATGTTGGCTTCGATGAGGCCGATGGCTTTATCGATCAGGGCGCGCGGCGAATCCTCGGTGATGTAGCCGTGATAGAGCTTCAGGGAAATAACGCGATCTTTGGACTCGAAAATGGCACGGTCCAGGTCTTTGACCCGCAGCGTAAAATAATCCGAACGGTGCGTGTCCTTGATATAGTCGATGACGGCCAGCAGCTCCCATTGGTAAAAACCGATGAGGTTGGCCTCGCTGACGAAAAGATAGGTTTTCTGGATGTAGCCGAGTTGCTGATCGGGTCCATTGACTGCCGTGAGGGCGGCATCGTGCATATCACGGTAGACGTTTGTCAGCTGCTTGTGATTCAGGTAAAGGCGGCCGATGATATCTGGCAGGCGCCAATCGGCCTCTTCGCTTTGGGCTGGTGCCGGTGGAACCGCCGACAGCAACAGGATCACTATCAGGCATTTGATTTTTTTAAGCATTATAGATACCCTTCAACTTCGTGATAGGGAGAGGTCGACAGACGGAATTGCCAAAGATGCCATTTTGAATATAATGGTGGCGATACGTCTGTAAAGTGACGGCAAGCGGTTTGACTGATGGTCGCTCGCCGCATAGATGTTGCAGAGAAGATGATGATTGACGTAAGCGGTTTTTTTTACCGGTTTCGTCTGCCGGGTGACCAGCCGGCCCCCGACAGAACGGGTGCCTTGCCGGCCGCAGCGGTTGAAGAGAAGAAGACGGAAGAGCCGGAAGCGCTGATTCTCTGCCGAAATTGCGGCCACGCGATAGCGCGTCCGAACGACCGCGCCGAAAGGAACGGTTCGCATCGGCACACCTTTGCCAATCCCCACGGCATCGTTTACGAGATCCTGTGCTTTAGTTCGGCCGATGGTTGTGCCGGCAGCGGGTCGGCGACCGATGAGTTCACCTGGTTCAAGGGGTACCGCTGGCGAGTGGCTGTCTGCCGCGCCTGCCTGGTCCATCTGGGATGGATTTTCACCGCCGGCAGCGGGGACCAGTTCTATGGCCTTATTTTTGATCGCCTGATTTTCCCGAAATAGGCTTTAATCTTATTAAACCTGTTGTTTCTGTAAAGGTAAGGAGCGTAAGAGTGCTGTTGTCACGGCTGGGAAATGAAATACTTTCGAGAGGCCCCGAAGCGGTATTGCCTCAGAACCTCAACCTGGAGTGGCTGGAGCGAATACAGAAGATGGCCGATGAGTTTCTGGACGCTAATTTCGAAGGTGGCGACTGCCGGAAGGTCAACTTTACCGCCGATCCGATTCTATCCACCTGTGTTCTCGAGATTCTGCGCCACTTGAAAGACGGCCACGTAGACGTCGAGGAAAAGGAAATGTTCGAGAAGCTGACCCTGTATGCCCTGTACGTGACCGTAGAAACGGTCGCGAAGCAGACTGCCATCGATCTGGAGCCGCCGACCCTGGCCACCATTTTCGATAAGCGGCGGCTGCGGGAAATCGCAAAAATACGTCCCGATTTCGAGCCGATCATCAAGGCCGTCTGCATGGACTAAGCCTGAAAGAGCCCCATCGATAGGCGCGAACGGCCTCAAAGGGTCCAGCGAATCGGGCGAAAACCCTTATCAAAAGGTTAGGCGCTTTTCAGAGTCGAAAAATCGACCGGCAATTTTTCCACGAAACCCGCTGTGACCCGTTTCTATCCTTTCGACACTTTTTGATACAGCGGCGAAATGTCGCGCAGGGTTGTCACCACGTTCTTCAGTGCCGCCAGGAAGGTGTTGATTTCCGCGGCGGTGTTGTCCTTGCCGAAGGAGAGCACCAGGGTCCCCTGGGCATCGGCATGGCTGAGCCCCAGAGAGATCAGCACATGGGAGGCCCGCAGGGAGCCGGTCGCGCAGGCCGAGCGGGTGGAAACGGCGATGTTTTCATCATCGAGCATCAGCATGACGCTTTCACCCTCGATGAACTGAATCGACACCGAAAGCATGTTGGGCAGGCTGTGCTCGGGGTGGGTGTTGATGATGCAGTGATCGATGGCCGCGGGCAGCTCCTTGAGCAACTGATTTTTAAGCGCCAGACAGTGGGCGCTCCAGCGGTCGAGGTTCTGGTGCGTGACCGCGGCGGCCGAGCCCATGCCGATGATGCCGATCAGGTTCTCGGTGCCGGCGCGTTTGTTGCCTTCCTGCACCCCGCCGTCCAGCAGGGGGAATATGCGGGTGCCGCGTCGGATGTAGAGCCCTCCGACGCCGGTGGGGCCATAAAACGTGTTGCTGGCGAAGCTGAGCAGATCGACGCCCATTTTCTGAACGTCGATCGGCACCATGCCGACCGAATCCACCGCATCGGTGTGAAATATCACCTTTTTCGCGCGGGTGATTTTGGCAATTTCCTCGATGGGCTGGATGGTGCCGGTTTCGTTGTTGCTGTGCATGATCGAGACCAGGATGGTTTCGTCGGTAATGGCATCCGCCACGTCCTGGGGGTTGATCCGGCCTTTTTCGTCGTTGGACACCGAGGTCATCTTGAAACCCATCGACTGCAGGCGTTTGAGGCTTCTGATGACGGCATTGTGCTCGATGTTCGAGGTGACGATGTGCTTGCCCTTGTCGGCATTGGCCATCGCCACGCCCTTGATGGCGTGATTGACCGACTCGGTGCCGCCGGAATTGAACACCACCTCTTTGGGCATGGCGGCGTTGATCAGCCCGGCCACGGACTGGCGGGCGCTTTCGAGGGCCTCGGCGGCGGCTTCACCGCTTTTGTGCTGGCTGGAAGGATTGTGGTAATCCTTGTTGATCGCGTCGATCATCGCCGCTTTTACTTCCGGCAGCAGCGGTTTGGATGATATCTGATCCAGGTTGATTATCTTCATTTTTTCCCGCTTTCCCCCATCGGTTAGTGTTCCTCTTCCAGGCTGCTGTGGCAGGCTTCGCAGAACTTCGAGCCCTCTTCGATTTCGATGTCGCAATAGGGGCAGTAGCAGTTCTCGCCGTGGGCATGTTCGTGTTTTTCGACCCGGATTATCTCCGGTCGCGTTTTCCCGGCCTTGCGGTCTTCATAGTCCTGAATGGCCAT
>JBAPWQ010000355.1:0-4054 GCA_049283795.1 Desulfobacterales bacterium
CATGACGGCCTGCTGGATGAATCTGGGGCAGAACCTGAAGGTCAACGCCAAAAAATTTCCCGACACGGTGTGTCTGAAGGATATCCGGCGCAGCTTCACCTACCCGCAAACCAACGCCCGCGTCAACCGGCTGGCCCACAGCCTGACGGCACTGGGACTCTCCATGGGTGATAAGCTGGCCGTTTTCCTTGAAAACAGCATCGAGATCATCGAACTCTACCTGGCGACGGCCAAGACCGGAATCGTGATCGTTCCGATCAACTTCCGGCTGACCCCGGTCGAAGCGGCCTACATCGTCGAAAACTCCGATGCCCGGGCTCTCGTGGTTCACGACCAGTTTGCGGAATCGCTGGCCGCGACCAGGTCCGATCTGAAAAACATCCCTTCAGAAAATTTCATCGTCGTCGGTGAACCGAAAGAGGGCTATCGATCGTATGACGAGTTGATCGCGGATGCCCCGGAAGACGAGCCGCAGGCGGACGTGGAGCCCGACGACACCTGGATCCTGATCTACACTTCCGGCACGACCGGAAAGCCCAAGGGCGTGGTGCGCACCCACGAATCCCACATCTCTTTCTACCTGATCAACGCCGTCGATTTCGGATTCAGCGAGCACGACATCTGCCTGAATGTCATGCCGCTGTGCCACATCAACTCCACTTTCTTCACCTTTACCTTCATCTACATCGGCGCCACGGTTTACATCCATCCGGCCCAGTCCTTCAGGGCCCCGGAAATCCTGCAGATCATCGAGCGCGAGAAAGTCACCTTCATCTCGCTCATTCCGACTCACTACAACCTGATCCTGAACACGACCGACGAAGAACGCCGGCGCGACGTCGGATCGATCCGCAAGCTGCTCTGCTCCTCGGCACCGGTCAGAAAGAGCATGAAGCTGGCGATCATGGAGTTCTTCGCCGGCGTCGAACTCTACGAGGGCTACGGATCGACCGAGGCCGGCATCGTCACGGTGCTCAAACCCGAGCACCAGATGAGCAAGCTGGGCTCGATCGGCTTCGAGAGCCTGGGGACCGATTTCGTCCGGCTGCTGGATGAAAATGGCGAAGAAGTCGCGGTCGGCGAGGTCGGCGAGCTTTACTCCCGCGGGCCGATGCTGTTCAAGGAGTACTACAAGCTGCCGGAGAAAACCGCCGCGGCGTTTCGCGACGGCTGGTTTTCGGCCGGCGACATGGCCCGGCGCGGCGCCGACGGATTTTACGAAATCGTCGACCGCAAGGACAATATGATTATCACCGGCGGCGAGCACGTCTACCCCAGCGAGGTGGAAGAGGCCGTGGGCAGCCACGAGTGCGTGTTCGACTGCGCCTGCATCGGGGTACCAGACGAAAAATGGGGCGAGAAGGTCGTGGCGGTGGTGGTGCCGAAACCGGGCGTCAGCGAAAAGGACATCGACGAGTCGGCCATCACGGAGTGCTGCCGCAACAAGCTCTCCGGATTCAAGCGGCCCAAGGAAGTCGTCTTCATCCGCGCCGACGACATGCCGCGCACGCCGACCGGCAAAATCCTGCATCGCAAATTGAGGGAAAAGTTCTGCCGGCCGTGCGGTGACGAAAAGAGTTGAAAACTGGAAATTGGAATTGTGAAACTGGATATCTGAAACTGGGGATAGTGGCTCGCGGTATCTGATAAAAGGGGTAAGGTATAAGGTTCACGGTTTAAGGAGAAGCAGCTTATCGGCATGGGTCCAACCGGTTGCCCTTCCAGTTTTTCCTTGAACCCTATACCTTTAACCCTGAACCTTTCAACCTTCTCTGAACCCTTGACCCGGCATAAACAGCCGAAGGGAGATGGTTGAACGACACCTATAACTTAAAACCTAAAACCATCCGGAGGATAAAAACTATGTTGACCAAGGCCTTTATACCCTACGGCGGCTATTACAGCACGCCGTTTGCCCGCTGGCAGGGAACGCTGGCGAACGAGAACGCGATCACGCTCGGGGCCGAAACGAGCAAACGCTGGCTGGCGGACAAGAAGTGGGACGCCGGGATGTTCGACTACCTGATCCTGGGCATCACCGTCGGCCAGCCGAAAATGTTTTACGGCGGCCCCTGGGCCGCAGCCCTGATCGGGGCCGTGAACACCCCGGGACTTCTGATCAGCCAGGCCTGCTCCACCTCCACCACCGGTATCTTTCAGGCCGCGGTCGGCATCGAAACCGGTATGTACGAGAATTGCTACACCCTGGCCGTGGACCGCTGTTCCAACGGCCCCCACACCGTCTGGCCGAACCCGATGGGCCCCGGCGGCCAGGTGATCTCCGAGAACTGGGTCATGGACCACTTCAATCTCGATCCCTGGGGCGGCACGGCCATGATTCAGACGGCCGAAAACGTGGCCAAAGAGTTCGGACTCGGCCGCGAGCAGTGCGACGCCGTCACCCTGCGGCGCTACGAGCAGTACAAGGAGGCCCTGGCGGACGACCGCGCCTTTCAGAAGCGCTACATGTTCCCGGTGGAAGTAAAGGTGTCGCGCAAGAAGACCCTGCTGCTGGAGGCCGACGAGGGCGTCACCGAAACCACGGCCCAGGGCCTGGCCGGTCTGCGGCCGGTGCTGCCCGACGGGGTGATCACCTTCGGCTCCCAGACCCACCCGGCGGACGGCAACTGCGCGGTCGTCGTGACCAACCGTGAGAAAGCCCGTGAGCTCAGCGCCGATCCGAAAGCCGAAATCCGGGTGGTCGCCTACGGACAGCACCGGGCCAAAAAGGCCCACATGGCCATGGCGGTGGTGCCGGCCGCCCGCATGGCCCTTGAAAAAGCGGGCATCGGCGTCGGCGACGTCAAGGTGATCAAGACCCACAACCCGTTTGCCGCCAACGATGTCTACATGGCCGATCAGCTGAAGATCGATGTCAACGGGTTCAACAATTACGGCAGCTCGCTGATCTTCGGCCACCCGCAGGCCCCCACCGCGGCGCGCCTGATCATCGAGGGCATCGAGGAAACCGTGCTGAAGGGCGGCGGCTACATGCTGTTCACCGGCTGCGCCGCCGGCGACACGGGCGGTGCGCTGGTGCTGAAAATCGGCTGAAAGTCCTGAAAAACAGGACCTGAGGTTCTCTTCAAACTCAGCGGAGCCTTCTTTTCGAAGAAGGCTCCGCGTTTCACGCGAATCTCAAAAGGGGTAAGTGTCAGATCTTGGCTGAACTTGATTATTCATAGACCTTTTATCGTGAACCTTTTTCCTTTTACCTTGAACCTTAAACCTTTCGCCTTTCTAAACATGACCTTTTACAACTATCTGCCGTCTGCCATTTTTGTCGCCCACGTCCTGATCGTGGTCGGGATCACCGTGCGCGTCATCATGCAGCGTCCGGCGGCGGGTGTCGCCCTGGCGTGGCTCTTCCTGGTGGCGCTGCTGCCCTTTGCCGGGGCGCTCATCTATTTTCTCGTCGGAGAAAAACGGATCGGCCACCGGCGTCGGCGAGAGATCGGCACCTTGCGGACCGACTTCCGGAAAATTTCCGATGCCGCGATCCGGGGGAGCCTTTCGAACGTCGACTGGTCGCGTCACGCGACCGCCGCACGCGGCATTGACCGGCTCGGACAAAAGACCGTGGGCAGCATCACCGTCCACGGCAGCAGCTTTCAGTTGTACTCCGACACCCACAAGGTGCTCGAGGCCATCGCACGTGAAGTGGATCAGGCCGATTCCGGCGCCGGGGTCACATAACGCGGAATGAATTTGGCGCGTTGAGAGTAAGAAGGAACACAAAAAAAAAATATTCAAAAATAGTTTTCAGTGGCTGCCATTATCGGCAGCGTCCCATCACTTGACTTCAACAATAACCTTTTGAATATCTGACAGTCCTCGTGCTGCAAGGCTTGTTTCGGTACTGCACTCCTTTGCCTCGGTTTGCTCCCGTTCAATTCGTTGGGTCGGTTTCTGCCATTTGCAGGGGGTATATCGCTGTTTGATTCGCGGGCCGCCTCATGAGAGGCGGCCCGCACGATTCACGATCGAACGGATCGTCTACTGCGCCGCATTCTTAGCTGCCTGCGCCTTTTGTTTGAGTTGCTTCTCCGCCTCG
>JBAPWQ010000356.1:0-8522 GCA_049283795.1 Desulfobacterales bacterium
TGTCGTTCTGCGAGGCGATCCGCTGCTTGGTGACCGGGTCCTTGTAGAGCAGTCTTTCGACCGCCTGACCCTTGACGAGCTGGCTTTCGACCAGTTCCGGAATGTCTTCGGCCGTCAGCTTCTGGTAGAAGATGTCGCCCGGATGCACCACCATGATCGGCCCCATGGCGCAGAAGCCGTTGCAGCCGGTTTCCACCACCTTGACCCGGTCCTCGATTCCCCTGGACGCGATTTCCTGCTCCAGGGCGGTTTTGACGGCAATGCTGCCGGTGGCGTGACACCCGGTCCCCCCGCAGATCAAACAATAGGTCCTGTCCTTGAATGCAATCGCCGCGGCCGAGTCAGATTTGATCTTTTCCAGGTCGTTAACCGACAACTTCGTCATTCAGCATCTCCTCGCAGTTCAGGACCTCAAACGCCCCGTAAATGAAAACCCGAGGCGCCGCAATCCTTACCAGGACCCGTCGAGCCCCCTCAATCCATTCATGTAGAGTTTTCCGCTGGCCACGAACAGGGAGTGACTGGTGCTCATGGTGACCAGGTTAAAGGACCGCGCCAGTTCGAGTGCGCTTTGCTGCGGTTTTTTACCCCGGACGAAAACGACCGCCGCCACGTCGGCCACCTTGGCGGTGCGGATGACGTCGTCGCCGGTCAGACCGGTCAATATAACGGCGTCCTTGGCCGCGGCAGCCAAAAAGGCTTCCATGATGTCCGCGCCCCCGGCGCCGATGACGGTGCGCTCCAACTGATCTTCACCGGTCAACATCGTTGCCTTGAGAATGTCCTTGACCTCGTAGATTTTCATCGGGGTGTCACCATTTGATCGCAGTCATGCGCGGTCATTCGAAGGCCTGTTGAGTGCTCAGTTTAAAACCGAAAATCCGGTATCACAGCTTTAAGATAAGGGTTTCGGCAAGGCCAGAGGGCGAAGGCTGAATTGCGTCATACGCCGACGACCGACACCAGCAGCAAAAACCTTTATCATAAAGCCGGCGACTACTCGTATTTTTGAAGAACATCGAGCACGGCATCCGCTGAGATCGCCCCGTGGGTGTCGCGGTCGACCACCATGACCGGGGCCAGGCCGCAGGCGCCCAGGCACCTGACCGCCTCCAGCGAAAAGCGCCGGTTTTCGGTGGTGTCGCCCTCCTTGATCCGGTATTCGTTCGAGATCCGGGCCAAAACTTCCTTGATGCCTTTGACATAGCAGGCCGTGCCGGTGCAGACCCTGATCAGGTGCCGCCCTTTGGGCTTCATCGAAAACAGGGCGTAAAAAGACGCGACGCCGAACACCTCGCTGCTCGAAATATCCAGGCCGCCGCTGATGTAATCGATCAACTCGACCGGCAGGTAACCGACGACATTCTGGCACTCCCGCAATACGGTGATCACCGCGCCCGGCCGGCGGTAATTGGCCGTGATGACGCGATCGATGTCGGTCCACATGTCCGGGGTGATGTCGGGGTGTTCAGGCGGCGTGTCCGGTATCATCTTCAGATCTCCCTGCGTGCTGCGATTCGCGGGCGACAAAGCGCCCGGCCGGTCGGCGTACGACTTGCCTATACACCATACTCGGATCATAATGTCAATGACTTCATCGTGCTGTTTTTACAGAATTTGCAGGGTTGACGCCGACCGCCGGCTGCACTATAAACCGGGGCGAAACGGGAAGGCTGGAATGCTGGGAGGCTGGGAGGCTGGGAAGCTGGAATGATGGAATGGTGGAAGGCGCGGAAGCTTGGAGGCCGGGAGGCTGGAAAGCCGTATCAATAAAGACAACCCTCATGAGAGGTTAGGGTCGGCATGTCCCGGTTCTGCTCCTTTGCTTGGCGGTGGACGTTTGCGTTTCGCTGGATGCCTTCGGATGCCGGTGGTGTAACACCAGACCTTTTCCCGGCAATACCGTGTACCTTTTTATATAAATTTTATAAACATTTTAAATGTATATGTCAGTATCCCTGATAATGTCGTTCAACAGTTTGATAGGGTGATGCCGGATGACTATGGCGTATGACAGACGCGAGGTGATGGAAACGGCGGACTTTCTGCGCGCCCGTATGGGCCGGTCGCCGCGCATCGGGCTTGTCACGGGGACGGGCCTGGGCGACAGCATCGCCTCGATCGCGATCTCATGCGACTTTGCGTTTAGCGACCTGCCGCACTTTCCGGTGTCCACCGTCGAAAGTCACCCCGGCCGGCTGCTTTTCGGCACGGTGGCCGAGCGGCCGGTCGTCGTCATGCAGGGCCGGTTTCATCTGTACGAAGGCTATTCGCCACGCGCGGTGGCCTTTCCGGTGCGCGTGATGCGGCAGCTCGGCGTCGATATTCTGATTCTGACCAACGCCGCCGGCGGCCTCAATCCGCGGTTTCAAGCCGGCGATCTCATGGACATCGGCGACCACATCAATCTGACCGGCGCCAATCCGCTGGTCGGGCCCAACGAGGAGAGCTGGGGCGTGCGGTTTCCCGACATGTCCCGGGCCTACGATCCCCGCCTGCGGCGGCTGGCCGCCGACGGCGCCCGCGCGGCAGGGGTCCGCATGCACACCGGCGTCTATGCCGGCCTGAAAGGGCCGGCGCTGGAAACCCCGGCCGAGGTGCGCTATCTCAGGATCATCGGTGCGGACGCCGTGGGCTTTTCGACCGTGCAGGAGGTCATCGCCGCCAGGCACGCGGGCATGCGGGTTCTGGGCCTGTCGATTATCACCAACCTCAGCGATCCGGACGCACCCCAGCCGGCCACCATGGCCGACATCATCGCCGTGGCCGGCGCGGCCGCGCCCGGGCTGGCGGCGGTGGTGCGGTACGTGGTGGAGCACATCGATGATGATTCCTCGCTCGGCTGACCTCCTGATCTCAAACGGCATCGTGCTGACCATGGATGCCGCCGGCACCCGGATCGATGGCGGGGCCGTGGCCGTCACCGGCGAGCGCATCGCCGCCATCGGCCCGGCGGCGGACTTCACCGCCTGGTCGGTTGACCGCCGCATCGACGCCGGCGGCGGGATCGTCATGCCGGGCCTGGTCAACGCCCACACGCACGCCGCCATGACCTGTTTCAGGGGACTGGCCGACGACCTGCCTCTGATGACCTGGCTCGATGACCATATCTTTCCGGCCGAAGCGCAGCTCGACGAAGAAACGGTCTACCGCGGCGCGCTCTTGGCCTGCGCCGAAATGATCCGCTCGGGCACCACCTGCTTTTGTGACATGTACCTTTTCGAAGACGCCGTGGCGCGCGCCGCGAGCGCGGCCGGCATGCGGGCGGTGGTGGGTGAAGTGCTCTACGATTTTCCGTCCCCCAATTACGGTCCGATAGAAAATGGCTTTGCCTATGTCGAACGCATGATCGAAACCTGGCGCAACGATCCGCTGATCACCGTTGCGCTCGAGCCCCACTCCCCTTACCTGTGCGCGGCCGGCCTGCTCGAAAAGGCCGCGGCCCTGGCGCGCGAAAACGGCCTGCCGCTGGTGACGCACCTGTCGGAAACCCGCGCCGAAGTCGACCGGATCAGGGCGTCATACGGCTGCACCCCGGTTGCCTGGCTGGCGGAGCTGGGCGTTCTCGGGCCCGACCTGCTCGCCTGCCACTGCGTGGTTCTGACCCCGGAGGACATCGCCCTCTTGAAGGCCCACGACGTCAAGGTCGCCCACAACCCCGAAAGCAACATGAAGCTCGCCTCCGGGATCGCGCCGGTGCCCGAGCTGCTCAGGGCCGGCGTCTGCGTGGCCATCGGCACCGACGGCTGTGCCAGCAACAACGATCTCGATCTTTTCCTGGAAATGGACTCGGCCGCCAAGCTGCACAAGGTCGGCACGCTCGATCCCACCGTCCTGGATGCCACAACCGTCCTGCAGATGGCCACCAGCGCGGGCGCGCGCGCGTTAGGGCTCGGCCACATGACCGGCTCGCTCGAGGTGGGCAAAGCCGCCGACCTGATCGTCATCGACACGGCCCGCCCCCATCTGACGCCGATGTACAACCCGGTCTCGCATTTGGTCTACGCGGTCCGCGGCAGCGATGTCGGTACGGTCGTCATCAACGGCCGTTTGGTAGTGGAGAACGGACGTCTGCTCAGCCTGGACGAGCGGCAGGTGATGGCGGACGTCAACCGGATCGCCGCCCGCTTTCGTCCCTGACGGGCAGCGGGGTCCGGTCGTCCTGGTGCTGTTTTACGGCGTCTTGTTTAGTGATGTCACTATAAAGGATCCCCTCCCATGATCGATGCCGACCTTATCCGCTGCGCGCGCGGCAAAACACCGGCCGACCTGCTGCTCAAGGGCGGCCGCATCGTCGATGTTTTCTCGGGCGAAACCGTGACGGGCGATGTGGCCATCAAGAACGGCACCATCGCCGGCATCGGCGCCTACCGGGCCGCCCGGACCGTCGACCTCGACGGGCGCTTCGTGACCCCGGGGTTCATCGACGCCCACGTCCACATCGAAAGCACCATGATCGGCGTCGCCGAATTCGCGCGCGCGGTTGCGGCGCGCGGCACCACCACCGTTATCGCCGACCCGCACGAGATCGCCAACGTCCTGGGTGCCGCAGGAATCCGCTACATGCTGGCCGCCAGCGCGGACCAGCCGGCAGCCGTTTTCTTCATGCTGCCCTCCTGCGTGCCGGCTACGTCCATGGAAACCGCGGGCGCCCGGTTGACGGCCGACGACCTGCGGCCCTTGATGAACGAAGAGCGCGTGCTGGGGCTGGCGGAAATGATGAACTATCCCGGCGTGCTGGCCGCGGACGCCGAAGTCCTGCGCAAGATCGCCCTGGCCGAAAACGCGGGCAAACCGGTCGACGGCCATGCGCCGGGGCTGACGGGTACCGATTTGAACGCCTATGCCGCCGCCGGCATTGCCAGCGATCATGAGTGCACGACGATAGAAGAGGCGCGCGAAAAATTGCGGGCCGGCCTGCACATCATGGTGCGCGAGGGCACGGCCGCCAAGAACCTGGCGGCCCTTCTGCCGCTGATCAACCCGCACACCTGCCGCCGCATGATGTGGTGCACCGACGACCGCCACGCGCACGACCTGCTGACCGAAGGGCACATCGATTTCATCGTCCGCAGCGCCATCGGCCGCGGCCTCGACCCGCTGGCCGCCATCCGGATGGCGACGCTCAACCCGGCCGAATACTTTGGCCTCCGCCACCTGGGGGCGGTGGCCCCGGGACGC
Source organism: Desulfobacterales bacterium (assembly GCA_049283795.1). Lineage (GTDB taxonomy): Bacteria > Desulfobacterota > Desulfobacteria > Desulfobacterales > SG8-13 > JARFQH01. The sequence goes on from JBAPWQ010000356.1 coordinate 5,182, forward strand.
CGAGCCGATCTGCTGGTGATCGACGATCTGAAGGACCTTAGAATCGAACAGGTCTACAGCCGGGGGCGGCTCGTGGCGGTCGACGGACGCATCGTCGAGGATCTCGAAAGACCCGGCCCAATCGAAGCGCCGCGGGCCATGCGCGTGCCGCCCGAGGCCCTCGATTTTTCGATCGCGGCCGCCGGCCGCCGCGTGCGGGTCATCGAGATCGTGCCCGGCCAGATCGTCACCGGATCCCGTGTCGCCGACGCCCGGATCGAAAACGGTCAGGCCGTGGCAGATCCTGATCGGGACCTGCTCAAGCTCGCGGTCGTGGACCGGCACAGCGGCAGCGGCCGGATGGCTGTCGCTTTCCTCAGCGGACTGGGCCTCCGGAACGGGGCCATCGCCTCGAGCGTGGCTCACGACGCCCACAACATCATCGTCGCCGGTGCCGATGACCGTGACATGACGATTGCCGTCGGGCGGATCGTCCAAATGGGCGGCGGACTGGCCGTGGCGGCCGGCGGCCATGTTCTGGCCGAACTGGCCCTGCCGGTTGCCGGTTTGATGGCGGAGGCCCCGCTGCCGGAGGTGGCCGCCAAATTGGAGCGGCTGACCGCAGCGGCCCGCTCACTCGGCAGTCCGCTCAAGGACCCTTTCATGACGCTGTCCTTCCTGGCCCTGCCGGTCATCCCGGCCCTCAAGCTGACCGATCGGGGCCTGGTGGATGTCGAAAAGTTTGAAGTCGTTCCGCTTTTCGTAGAATAAATTTACTACTGGATCCACGGACCGGGGTCGGTCCAGGGTTCAGCGTATGAGGGGTAATGTATAAGGTCTAAGGTATAAGGTATAAGGTATATGATATAAGGAACATGGGTTAGGGAGGCAATCAGTACATGATAAGTTTCATTTACAATTCCCCGTTCAAGGGTTGAAGAGTTGATGTCTTTCGTTGAGCCCTCGTATAAAACCAGACGGCGCTATCAGGTGTGTAATTTCGAATTTTGGTCATTGTGATTTATTTGGTATTTGTCATTTACGATTTGGAATTTTTTTGAAGCATTAGAGTTTCTGCTTCGATCAAGCTGAATGATAGCAACCAGCGGCGTCGCTGAACCTTGAACCCTGAACCCTTTTTATCTGGAATCCACATGAACGTTAACGGCACACCGATGCGGCCGATATGGCTGGATGAAAAGAGCGGCACGGTCAGGATCATCGACCAGCGGCGGCTGCCCCACGAGCTGATCATCATGGAGCTGACGGATGTCACGGACGCCGTGGCGGCCATCGCGCAGATGGCCGTGCGGGGGGCGCCCCTGATCGGGGTCACGGCCGCCTACGGGGTTTACCTGGCCGTGCGGCGGGAGCCGGGCGAGCCGGAGGCCGCCGCGCGGGCCGGCCGCAGACTGAAGGAAGCCCGGCCCACGGCCGTCAATCTGGCCTGGGCCGTCGATCGCATGCTGGTCGCGCTGACGAAAAAAAGGCCCGAAACGGACCCGGTCGCGATCGCCCGCGATCAAGCCGCCGCCATCGCCGCGGAGGAAGTCGCCAATTGCCGCAGCATCGGGGAGCATGGACTGCCGTTGATTGAAAGCCTCAGAAAACGCCGGCCCGAGCGGCCCGTCAACGTGCTGACCCACTGCAATGCCGGTTGGCTGGCCTGCGTCGAGCACGGCACGGCCACCGCGCCGGTCTACACCGCCCACGAACGCGGCGTGCCGGTCCACGTCTGGGTCGACGAGACCCGCCCGCTGAACCAGGGCGCGCGCCTGACCGCCTGGGAACTTTCCCAGCACGGCGTGCCCCACACACTGATCGCCGACAACACCGGCGGCCATCTCATGCAGCACGGCCTGGTGGACATCGTCATCGTCGGCAGCGACCGCACCACCTGCACCGGCGACGTGGCCAACAAAATCGGCACCTACCTCAAGGCCCTGGCGGCGCGCGACAACAACGTGCCCTTTTACGTCGCCCTGCCGTCGAGCACCTTCGACTGGCGGCTGCGCGACGGCCTCGCCGAGATACCCGTGGAGCAACGCGACCCGGATGAAATCCGCTATGTTCAAGGCCGCGCGGACGGCAAGACCCGCCGCGTGCTGGTGCCGCCGGAAGACAGCCCGGCGATCAACTATGCCTTCGACGTGACGCCCGCACGCCTGGTGACCGGTTTCATCACCGAGCGCGGCATCTGCCAGGCGAGCGAAGCCGACATCCGGCGGCTCTTCCCGGAGAAACAAAGCCATTGACACCGGCCCCAAATGCGGGTGATAGATTGCGCCGGATCATTTGCCGGCTCGACCTGCCGCGCGACTGCTTGGGGCCGGCCAACATCGAAAAGGAACCATGCTGACGGACATCGAAAAAAGAGTCATCGCCGCGATTCAGGGCGACATCGCGGTCACCGGCCGGCCCTATCGCCGGATTGCGGAAAGCCTGGACATCCCGGAAGACCGGCTGCTGGAGATACTGCGGGACTTGTGCGACCGCGGCGTCATCCGCCGCTTCGGCGCCACCATCCGCCACCAGAAATCCGGCTTCACCGCCAACGCCATGGTCGCTTGGCGGGTGGCGGAAGAGCGCATCGAAACGGTGGGCAGAATCATGGCCGGATTCCGCCAGGTTTCGCATTGCTACCGTCGCAACCCGACCGGTGACTGGCCCTACAACCTCTACACCATGATCCACGCCCGCAACGAGGCCTCCTGCCACGAGACGGCCCGCAAGATGTCCGAAAAATCGGCTGTCACCGATTATGCCCTGCTGTTCAGCCGCCGCGAACTCAAGAAGACCTCGATGCGGTATTTCCCGCCCCGCGATGAGGAAAACACCGAAAATTGACGGGGGTCCGTCCGCACATCGCCTTTTTCCCGCTGCCCGGCTCTCTGCACTGGTCTTTCGGCCGCATAGCCTATAAATCAATTTACACCGTCACCAGAGCAAGACCAACCGGCCAACGGGCGAACGGGCTAACGGACCAACCGGCCAACCGGCTAACCAGCCGGCGGATGAATCGATGGAAGGGCGGGCACAGAGGCCCGCCCCTACGGGGCTGTGCGATGGGTTGCCCGGCTCAACGGGCTAACGGGCCAACCGGCTAAACGGGCCAACCGACCAAAAAATGACTTCCGCCCCCCACATCCTGCTCGTCAACCCCTGGATCCACGACTTTGCCGCCTACGATTTCTGGGCCAAACCGCTGGGGCTGCTGGGACTGGCCGCGCTGCTGCGCCGCCACGGGTGCACGGTCTCTTACGTCGACTGCCTGGACCGCTTTCACTCCCGCGCACCGGTGACCGATCCGCGGCAACGCTGCGGCCGCGGGCCTTACCTGAAAACCCCTTTGCCCAAACCGG
>JBAPWQ010000357.1:0-26208 GCA_049283795.1 Desulfobacterales bacterium
CCGGCAATCCCCAGAAAAAACAATCGACCAACAGTCGCCCGGAAAGGAAACAGACGGTGAGATCAGAGGATATCCTAGACGAAATCATCAACGGCATCGGCCAATTGCCCACCCTGCCGGGGGTTGCCATCAAGATCCTGGAAACGGTTCAGGACCAGAAAAGCGGATTGAAGGAACTGGCCGAAATCCTCTCGACCGATCCCCCCCTGAGCGCCGAAGTGCTGCGGTTGATCAATTCGCCCTACTACGGCCTCAATACCCGCATCACCTCCGTGCAGCATGCCGTCAAGCTGCTGGGTGCAACGACCGTCAAGAACCTCGCCCTGAGCTTTTCGGTGGTCAAGAGCTTTCAGAATGACAGCGCCGGGGGATTCGACTACACCCAGTTCTGGAAGGACTCTCTGTTCAGCGCCGTGGCCATGAAGTTGATGGCCAAAAAAATGTGCCGCCAGGCGGCGGATGACGCTTTTTTCCTGGGACTGCTGCACAACATCGGCATCTTGACCCTAAACCAGTGCATGCCCGATCAATACTGCCTCGTTTTGGCTGAAAAGAGTAAAAACCAGTCTTCCGACCATGATGCCGAGCAGCAGGTCCTGGGATTTACCCACATGGATATCGGCAGTCTGCTGGTGAAAAAATGGGGGCTGCCGGACACTTTTTACAAACCGATGCAGCACCATCATTTTCCGGCGGCAATAAAAAACGGCAGTCCGGAAATCATGCAGATGACGTGCCTTCTACACCTTACCTCCCTGCTGGTCGACTTCGTCAACCTGCCCGACAAGGCCTATCACCTCGGCCTGATCGAACACTTTGCCAGGGAATACGAATTGGAGGAGCACTTCCAGCTGGAGCCGCTGCTGCAGGAAGTGGGCGAGCTTACCGCAGCCGTATACCCGGTTTTCGAAATCAAGATCGACTCGGAAACCCATTACATAGAAATGATCGAGGCCGCCCGCAAAGAGTTGATCCACCTCTCATCGGATTTCCTGAACCGTCTGATCGAGCAGAACAAGCGCATCGAAATACTGAACGAGCGCGCCACCCATGACGGACTGACCAAACTGACCAACTACCAGAGGTTTCAGGAGGTCCTGGACGAGGAAATGTACCGTGCCAAACGGTATAAATTTCCGCTGACGCTGCTCATGGTCGACCTGGATCATTTCAAGAAAGTCAACGATACCATGGGGCACCTGGCCGGCGACCACGTTCTGCGAGAAACCTCCGAACTGCTCAGGAAGTCCCTGCGAAAATCCGACATCGCCGCGCGCTACGGAGGCGAGGAGTTTGCCGTCCTGCTGCCGGAGACCCCTCAGGAGGGCGCGCTCATACTGGCCGAACGCCTGCGCGAGAAAATGGCCGCAATGAGTTTCGCCTACGGCGATCACACCATCTTCGTCACCATGAGCGTCGGCATCGCGGCATACTCGCCCAAAACCGATTCGTCCAACGCGGACCTGATCAAAAAAGCCGACACCGCGCTTTACCGGGCCAAGGAGCAGGGCCGCAACCGGTGCTGCCTGTTCTCCAGCTGTTAGGGCTCGCCTCGCCTCTCTTTAGTGTAAGAATTCCTCATCGATTCAAATGCTTTCGGCCGAACGCGGGTCAAGACTCAGCCCCCCGGGATCGGTCGATTGCATTGTTGACAATGGACGGTCCATTTGGTATCAGATTATCGGCATTCTCATCGATATGCCAGAAGGATGCCATGTTATAACCGGCGCTGATACATCGCAAGAATCTCGTTGTTTACAACCCCAAAAACCAGAGAGATCCATCATGCCGAAAAATTTACCTGAATCATGGCGGCCATCAAACCCCGAAAAGCTTGCCAGGCAATTTACGCGTATCGGCTGGGTCGGTTTCTGGTTGCAGCTTGTGATGATGTTGATTCCCTTCCTGCTGCTCATTTACGTCCTGTTTATCAGCAGCCCCGGATCGGCGCAGCGCAAGGGGATCGATCTGAGCAACTATCTCACCTATATCGGCTTGATAGAGATGGCGTTTACCACCTTCTGGTTCTACAGATATACCCGCGTCGGCCAAAAGATTGCGGACCCCGGAACCCGGCCATCCCTGGCCGCGGTCACGCGAACGCTCTGGATCGGCCTGGGGGCGAGCATGATCGGCATTTTGTTTTCGATGGTGCTGATGACGGGCGCGGTGGGACGCTTTTTATTGATTCTCCTGGCTACGCCGCAGACCGGCATTCCGTTTGCCCAAACCGGCGGTGACCCCTCGATGACCTTGTCGGCCGTTGACGCCGTCGCCCTGACCTCTTTGCAGGTCACCCTGGCCGCCGAGCTGATCGTTCTCGCCCTGTCGCTCTGGCTGCTGTTCAAGGTTACCCGGCCCGCGACGCCGAGTATCGATCCCGGGGTTTCCAGACAGGTCCCGATTGCCCCCAAGCTTTAGCACATCACTATCTCAGCCTTCACAGCAGGGTCTGCCTCCTGCCTGACCCCTCTTCGCCCGCTTTTCGGCCGGCCGGACAAATCCGGCCCGCGCCGGCGGACCGAGGTCGCGCTGCCTTCATCGCGGTGGGGCCCTTTATTTTTTTAGCGCCAGCATTGCCTTTGGCACTTCCATCGAACCGCGTTGTTTTCAGTTTCGATTTTGTGTATGGTGCTGGCGTCTTTAACAAAGGGGGGAGGCATGGTATTTTCCCGAACCGGCCAAATATGTGATGATTTTTACGTGGTGGGCCATCCGGCCGCACCCGTCTACCTGCTGGACGGTCCAACCCCGGCGATCTTCGATGCCGGGCTGACCCTGCTGGGGGATCTGTACCTGAGCGGAATCGAAAAAATCCTGGGGAACCGAACCCCGGCCTTCTGCTTCCTCACCCATGCCCATTTCGATCATTGCGGTGCCCTCGCAGCTTTTAAAAGACGTTATCCACGCCTTAAGGCGGTGGCTTCTCCCAGAGCCGGCGAGATTCTGACGCGGCCGAGCGCCGTCGAACGGATTCGCTCCCTGAACCACGCCGCCCGGCTGCTGGCACGGCAAATTGGCGTGACCGGCGCGTCGGACGTGAGGTTCGAGACCTTTACCATCGATCATTTCGTTCAGGAAGGCGACCGAATCGAAATCGCCGATACCCAGATCGAGGTCATCGCGAGTCCGGGTCATACCTGGGACTGTCTGAGCTACCTGATTTCGGACCGCAGCATCCTGCTATCATCCGAAGCCGCCGGTCAGCCCGATCAGAGCGGGTACATCGTCACGGACTGCCTGGCGGACTATGACTGCTATCTGGCATCGTTGCGGCGGCTCAAGGCCACGGCACCGGACGTGCTGTGCCCCGGTCATATCTTTGTTTACAGCGATGAAGACGCCGCGGCTTACCTTGAACGGGCGCAAACGGCCTGCACCGACTTTTTCAATCTGGTTTCGAGTCTCGCAAAAGAAGAAGATGGGGAGGTGGAGAACATCAGGCGGCGGATCAAAATTCGCGAATACGACGCCAATCCCGGTCCCAAGCAACCGGAGCCGGCCTATCTCATCAATCTGGACGCACGAATCAAGGCGGTTTTAAAAGCCGCTGCGCCAAGGGCCGATCGATGGGTCATGTGAAAGCAACCGAAGCGGCATCGTCGCCCGATCTTTCGATCGATATCGGCGGCATCCGTCTGCGAAATCCTGTGCTGACGGCCTCCGGGACCTTCGGATACGGCCGGGAATTTGAAACCTACGTCGACTTGAATCGTCTCGGCGGCATCATCGTCAAGGGACTTTCACTGGCGCCCAGCATGGGCAACCGGCCGCCGCGCATCGTCGAGACCGCTTGCGGCATGCTCAATGCCATCGGTCTCGAAAACGTCGGCATCGAGGCGTTCATCGCAGAGAAACTGCCTTTTCTGCAGAAATTGTCGACGCCGGTTTTCGTCAATATCTACGGCAAGACCGTCGCGGAATATGCCGCCCTGGCGGAGCGGGTCGCGGCGCTCGATGCGGTGGCCGGTATCGAGGTCAATATTTCCTGTCCGAACGTGACGGCCGGCGGCGTGGCTTTCGGCGTGGACCCGGACGCGGCCGGCCGGGTGGTGCGCGCCGTGCGCGAAAAGACCGCCAGGCCGCTGATCGTCAAGCTGTCGCCGAACGTCACCGACATCACCCTCATCGCCCGCCGCGCGGAGGCGGAGGGCGCCGATGCCCTCTCGCTGATCAACACCATTACCGGAATGGCCGTCGATGTCGCCCGTCGTCGCCCGGTACTGGCCAATATCACCGGCGGTCTTTCCGGACCCGCCATCAAACCCGTCGCCCTGCGCATGGTCTGGCAGGTTTGCCAGGCGGTCCGGGTGCCCGTTATCGGCATCGGCGGGATCACCACCGCCCGGGATGCGCTGGAGTTTTTGATCGTCGGCGCATCCGCGGTCCAGGTCGGAACGGCCAATTTCATCAATCCCCGCGCCACTATGGACATCCTGGCCGGAATTTCGACCTATCTTGCGGAGAACCGCATGGCAGGCGTGAGTGATCTGATCGGCAGCCTGGAAGTGGGCGATGCCGGTTGAGTCCCGCGCGTTCGAGCAGTTCTTCGAAGAGACGATCCGGTTCCAGGTCCGCCACCCCGCCCCAGATCTTCAACTGTTTGGGTTGGATCAATAGCAGGATGATCCTTTCTTTTGATCAAAGAAAAAAGTCATGTAAAAGCGCCATTTGCGACCACAAGCCGCTCAACGCGATGGCGCCTTCTTCTCTGCAGGACTCTCTTGCCGCTTGCGGCGGTTGTGCTCGTAGCGCATCTGCATGATTTCCACCAGGAGCGCAAAGCCCATGGGAAGGTAAATATAGCCTTTGGGCACGTGCTTGTGCAGGCCCTCCATGAAAAGGGTGATGCCGATGGTGATCAAAAATGACAGCGCCAGAATCTTCAGTGCCGGATGGCGCAGGATAAATTCGCCGATAGGCCGGGCATAGAACAAGATGCCGATAAAGGACAACACCACCGCCGTGACGATGATCCAGAACTCCGAGGTCAGGCCGACGGCCGTGATCACCGAATCAACCGAAAAAACGATGTCCAGCAGAACGATTTGGGTTATAATGGCGACAAAAGAAGCCGTACCACCGCCGGCGGTTCCGGGGTGCTCGTCTGCCAGGGAAATGGTGTGGTGGATTTCCCTGACGGCCTTGAAGAGAAGAAAAAGGCCGCCGGCGAGCAGGATCAAATCCCGCACCGATAAATTCAAGACAAGCGGCGCCGTCAATTCGGACAGGGCGATGACCACGATCAACATGACGATGCGGGCCACCATGGCCAATGCCAAGCCCAGTATGCGCGCATGCTGGCGCTTCTCCGCCGGCAAGCGGCCGACAAGGATGGCGATTACCAGCACATTGTCCACACCTAATACCAGTTCCAGGCCGATCAAAAGGGCCAGGAGCGCCAATGCATCCGTCATCGGGAATAATCCCCCGCTGTCAACAGTACCGATCGTGCACCGAAGGATGTCATAGCGTCCGGTGCGGACGGCGTCAAGGCCGAAGAAAAAACCGCGTGGCGGGATTCGTGTGCAGACCGGGGTCGCGAGTGCGTGCAGCAGCCGCGCCTCGCACGTCTGATCTTTGGTATTCGGCCTGCGGCGGCGGCCGGCATCCGGCTCGGGCATCATATCAACTAACTCAAGCGATAAAGGAGGGTGAGATGAAGACAATCATCGCAGTGACTTTTTGCGCGGTGGTGCTGGTGACTGGAACGGCCTGGGCCGGTGAGCTGCAGGTCGGCATGCCGGCTTCCGACTGGGCCTTTGAAGACGCGGAAGGCAAGGTATACACCATGGCGAGTTGGGAGGGCAGGGTGCTGTTGATCAATTACATCGACCCCGACGTTTCGGACCTGAACGAACATTTCACCGAGGCCATGAAAAAAGCCAAGGAGGACGGCCGTTTAAGCAGTGAAAGCTACAAGGGCATCGGCATCGCCGATTGCGCGGCTACCTGGAAGCCGAATTTTGCCATCCGGTCCATTGCGGGAAGAAAGGCCAAGAAGTACAACACCACCATCCTGTTCGACTACGACGCTTCACTGCGCAGGGCCTGGGGCCTTCAGAAGGACACCGCCAACGCCGTTCTGCTGGATAAAAATCGTGTCTGCCGGGCTATTGTCCACGGCCGGGTGCCCGATGACCAGGTCGAGAAGCTGGTGCAACTGGCTGTCGACCTGCAGGGAAGGTAGGTTGAGCCGGTTTGGCCCGTTAAGCCCGTTGGCCGTTTCAGACCGCCAGGCGCGCTGCAGAGGGCTCGAGCTGTTTGTGGGGCCGTTGAGCCGCTCGATCGAAGTTGATTACTTTGCAATCGTGATAATTTTGATCGGCAGAGAATTTTCTCAAGTCCGAACAGGCATTGAGACGATAAGCTCATTAGATCGCAGCTCTTTCATGACTTCGAGCGCGCCCATCTAATTTTCTTGCCGTGTTTTCAGTATCTTGCTATAATGCGATTTAAAAGATTCACACCCTTTCGGACACCGGCATGAGGAAAAAGGTCTTGGTCAACCGCGAGACATGGGATAATTTCATCCATTGGGTGAAAATTTTTCTTACAGCTGAACAGGTCGGTGGCAAGGCCAAGTGGCTCATCGCGCTGCTCATTGTGTTTTTGTTGGGCATCAATGCCTTGAACGTGCTCCATAGTTATGTGGGCCGCGACTTCATGACCGCCATCGAAGACCGCGACCGCAACGGTTTTATCCTGATGGCGCTGGTCTACATCGGGGTATTCGCCGCCTCCACGCTTACCGGCAGCCTTTACCGGTATACCGAGGAGCGCTTCGGGCTTATGTGGCGGGAATGGGCAACCCGGCGGACCATCCTCGCCTATGCCAATAAACGGGTCTATTACCGCCTCAAGATGGCCGGTGAAATCGAGAACCCCGATCAGCGCATCGCCGAAGATATCCGCGCCTTCACGGCCACCACCATCTCTTTCGTGCTGATGCTGCTCAATGGCACCCTGACGGTCGTTGCCTTCTCGGGCGTGCTCTGGTCCATCAGCCCCATGCTTTTTGTAGTATCCGTTTTGTACGCGGCGGCCGGCACGTGCCTGACTTATTTCATCGGCCGGCGGCTGGTAAGGTTGAACTTCGACCAGTTGGACAAAGAGGCCAATTTCCGGGCGGAATTGATCCACCTGAGATCAAACGCCGAGTCGGTTGCTCTCAGCCGGCGTGAAGGCCGTCTGATCAGGCTTCTCATCCGCAATTTGAGCGTCCTGACGGGAAACTTCCTGAATATCATCAAGACCAGCCGCAACGTAAATTTCTGCACCACAGGCTACAACTGGCTGATTCAGATTATTCCGGCCCTGATCATCGCCCCGCTTTTCATCGACGGGAAGGTCCAGTTCGGTGTGATCACCCAGTCGGCCATCGCCTTCGGCCACCTGCTGGGGGCGTTTTCCTTGATCGTCACTCAGTTTCAGTCGATTTCCTCCTTCACGGCCGTGCTGGCCAGGTTGAGTTCGCTGTCAGAGGCCAACGGCGAGGCGAAGGCCGCCGAGATGTCCGCCAGCCAGGGCCCCAGGGACGATGACCAGGTGGTTTACGCAGGGGTGACGCTGCGCAGCCAGGGCAACGACCGGCTCCTCGTCAGGGAGCTGAACCTTGCCATCCCCCACGGCCGGCAGGCTTTGGTCTGCGGGTCGGACGATTCGACGCGATCGGCGCTTTTTCGCGCCACGGCCGGGCTCTGGGTCGTGAGCGACGGGCAGATTGTGCGTCCCTCGCTGGAAAAGATTCTTTTTGTAACCGAGCGGCCTTATCTGCCCCCCGGTTCACTGCGGGAGCTGTTCATCCGGCCCTGGCCTGAAGCGGCTCAGCCGAGCGAGAAGGATCTGCTGAACAACGAATTTCCGGAACTTCGTATTCTCGAAGGGTTGCGTAGCTTGGCAATCGATTCAATCCCCAAGCGCTTTGGAGGCTTGAACACCCGGCAGACCTGGGAAAGCGTCCTGACGCTTTCAGAGCAGCAATTCCTCGTTTTGGCGCGTGTTCTGCTGACCGCACCCCGTTTCGCATTTCTGGAAAAGCCGGGCTCGACGCTCACCCCGGAGCAGGTCAAGTGGGTCCTGGGCCTGCTGAGTCGACAGGGCATCAGCTGCGTGACCTTTCAGGAGAGCCGCGAAAACCTGGAATCCTACGACATGGTCCTGGAACTGGAAAAAGACGGTTTCTGGACATGCTCCCCCGTTGAAGCCGGTCAAATCATACCCAAGAATTACGATCTCGCCGTTTGACCGTTGAGCGGCGATCAGCCCATCTCCACTGCGAGCCGATTGACGCCCGTGCAAAGCCGCTTCCGCACGGCGGCCATCGGGACCCGGGCCGCTCCGATGCGGTAAGGGTTTTCGCTCCGTCCAAAGGAAAGCATGCCGCCATTGAGGCTCAGCGCATTGACGCCGCAGCCGGCGGCCTCGATATGGTAGGTCACGTCAAATGAAATTCCGCCCAGTGTTATCGCCACCCGCAGTCCGCTGAGATCCTTGGGAATCACCGGGTCAATCACCAGCGCCGACCGTTCCCACCGCAGGCCCAGAAAAGACTGCAGCATCAGCCTGGTCCAGATGCCGGGTCCGCTTGAATAAACCCGCCAGCCCCCGTCGAGGGGGATGGCACCCGTCTTCACGCGACCATATTCCAAAAAGGCTTCATACCGGTCGGCAACCGCGGCGTCGGAACTCGAGTAGTAGCAATTGGCCTGGCGCCGGGTTGCGGCGGGGACGGTTGAGCGGATGCCTACAGGGTTGGCCTGGCACAAGGCCCGGAAAAATCCTTCGGCATCACCGAGGCGCGCCAGGGCTTCCGCGTAGCGCAGGTGAGCGTGGGTGTACATGAGCCCGATTTCCCGGCCGAAGAAGGAGGCGCTTTCCGCGCGCTGGAAGTACTTCGGGGGACCGCCCCGGTATTTTATGGGGCGATCGAAAAGGCGGGCCCCGTCAGGGCCGAGCAGGTGGGTCTTGATGATGTTTACGTGTTTCCGGGCTTGCTCCGGGGTCAGGAGGCCGTTGATGATGGCATGGATCATCGGGAGCAGGCTGTAGGAGACGCCGGTAGCACCGTCGCGCGGGTGAAGGAGGTAATCCACGCGGCCGTCGTCATGAAAATAGGTAAATCCGGTCAATATCCCGTCTTTCACAAGATGATGATGAAACTGATGGTGTACTTCGCGGGCCGCGGCTGCAAATCGGTTTGCCTGATCACTGCGGCCCAGCCGCTCAAAGGCTGCAGCAAGCGTGTCGAGGGTCTGGTAGTGAAGCGTCACCGTCCAGGCGCTGCAAAGTCGCTCCCGCATGGCCGGATCGGCCGGCTGCATGGAGTCGTTCCAGTCGCCATTGCCGTAGGCCGCCAGTTTGCTGCCGGGAATGACGCGATTGTCGATGACCACCAGCGCACGCTCGACATGGTTCCAGAGGGAGGATTTTTCCGCCCGATTTTCGCCCTCCGGATGAAAAAAAGGCACGATCTCCTCGAGCAGGCTGGCGTCTTCCGCGGCGACCAGGTATTGCGCCAGGGCCAGGAGCGGCCAGAACACGATGTCGCCGTGGGAATCCCCGGCCCGGATGTTTCGCTCCCGGTCGAAGAACATGAACCACTGGGGCCAGTCGCCATCGGGGTTCTGGGCCTTGAAGAGGAGGATTAGAATTTCGCGTATGGGCTCGAAACGGCCCAATCCCAAAAGGAGTTCCACCGGTCCCTGGGAGGTGTCGCGTGAGCCCCAGCCGCCGCCCGTATACTGCTCCGGTCCCCGCGGGGCCAGATAATGGATCAGGGTGTTCTGGATGAACCAGGGCAGGATCTCGGCAAACTGTTTTGCCGCACCCGACAGCCGGGCGTGGTCGGGCGGGTGGAGGTGAAAGTCTCCGGTCATGTCGGTCCAGAATCGGGCATGGCGTTGATCTGCGGGTGTTTCCAGGCCATCGGGGACCAGATGGCCCCTGATCCGGAAGCCGATGGAAACCGCCGGTTCACTGATCATGCACAAAAAGGGCTGGTTGCGGGACAGTCCGTCTGCAAACAGCATCTCGTCTCCTCCGATTTGCTCGATGGCCGTGCCGTCAACGGGTACGATGCGAAACCCGCCTTTCGGAAAACGGCGGCCGACATCGGAGTCGGGGGTCGGCTGAACGAAAACGCCTTCTTCATCCTGCAGGTATCTGACCGGCACGGCCGCGCTCCCGTCATCGCCGTTCAGGGCCACGTGCCACGACAAGAGGAAGCGCAGGGGGGCGCCCGAGCAAATCTTTGCCGCAAGCGTCAATTCGTGGCGGTCGGCGGGGGCGGCGCTTCTGATTTCGATCAGCCCGGCCGGATGTTTATAAATCCAGCGGCTGCTTTCCGGGGTCATTTCGAAGGCGGAGGGCACGTCCAAAAGATGCCAACCGCCGGCCGTTTCCACGAAAATGCGAAGTCCATGGCCTCGAAACAGGCCCAGATAGCTGTGGGTTCCGGAAAGAAAGCGGTTGATGCTGGTGTGGCCCTGCGTCACCATGGCATGGAACACGCCCCCCATCCAGGTGTTGGAAGCAAGCGCCGCCTCCTCGGGAACCAGACGGTGGCCGGTTCTAAGGATCTGCATGTGGGGCCGTAGGACGCTCAGTTCCTTGGCTTTCAACACCACGTGGCGGTGTGTGCCGGTGAAAAATGAAAGGGTTTTGCCATCCTCGGTTTCAACCGCGCGCCGCCCGGTGCCGAAGAGGTCCGCAAGATCGGCCTCGGTCAGGTCCCGGACATTCAGCAAAGGGGCGGTGGCGAACAGGCTCGCCACCGGTTGCGGGCCGTCAGCCGCGTTGTCGTTAAAAGCCGGCACCGCTTCGGGCAGCGCCATGGCTCGATCGACGTAAACAAGATCATCGGCAGAGGTTGCCGCGTGATGATCGGCCTCGAACCAGCCGAAAAAACCCCTTTCGGCCACTTCGCCCGGTTCCAGTCGCACCGGGGCATCCTGGATCACGGCCATGGCGTGCTCGTGCTGTCGTCGAACGCTGCCCAGCCCTTCGGCAAGCCCCACGGGCACCTGTCCGGCGCGGGTGGCAAGCCCGTGAAACTGAAGGGCATCGCTTGCAAATCCTACGCCTTTGCCCAAAGCACCGATGACACACCATGGGTGTCGGTCGGCCATGAAGAAATTCTGGCGCGACGCGAGAACATAGCCTCGCTCCCGGTGGGACAGGGGCGTGTGGTCCACGTAATGGCTGGTATAATACGTGTTGATTCGAACCGCGCCGTAATCGGCCAGTGCGAGGTCCTGGGCGTAGATGAGGTCCAGCTGCTCCGGCGCGGTCCGGGTGTTTTCGAGCCGCAAATGCCAGAACCAGGCGGGTGTCGATTCCGCCAGAACCAGCGCAACGCAAAAGCGAATGCCCTGCCACTCGCCGCTGGCGCTCAGGCCTCGTTCATCCACATGGATGGTGGCGGGGCTCCGTGGCCCGAGAAGTGTTACGGCCGCCATCGATGGTCCGTGACGGCGCAGGTAGAGGTTGGCGGGCCCCCCTTCGATCTCGGTGCCGAGAAACAGGTTCAGGAGGATGTCGCCATGGTCCATGCGCCGGATCGAGCCATTGGCGTTCACCTCTATTCTGAGGCCTGATGGACTTTGGAGCAGATGCGGAAAATTTCCGGGCACTGGGTGCTGTGGGCGTGTAAGGTTTTGCATGGGTCCGTTTTTCGACCTCCCTTTGGCCGCATTTACTTCTATAATAGTTATCTGAAGTCAGTACAAGTTTGCACTGCCATGCGGGGACTCTATACACCTCATGGCAGCGATGCAAAGATTTCCCGCCTACTTTATTTCGATGAACTTCAATGCCGCGCCGATCAAGGCCGCCTGTTCCTTGCTCATCTCACCCAGGCTGCCGCGTCGCTCCGTCATGCGCCGGAAGCGTGTGAAGTCGGTCGGCAAGGCCTCGGTATCCACCAGATAGGCTATTTTTTGGATGATTTTCTTGATATCTTTGGGGTATTTGATGCGGCCCTTTATCTTGGCAAAATATTCCACCTTCAGTCGGCCCCTGGCCCGGTCGAATTCCAGGTCTTTCACGCGATGCACGGCGAGAATGACATAATCTCCGAGCGACTGCCAAAAAATCTCATCATAATTTTTCCAAAGCGGCATTGAAAAGCGTATTCGGGCCGGCTGTTTTTTCCCGTTTTGGGCGATATGTTTATATAGAACGACCGGAAAATTTTCTACCTCTTTGTTGTTGACCTTTTCGAGCATTTCGAACAATGTCTGACGTTGCTGCTTGCGATAGCGCTTGTCGATCTGCTCTAAAACGCCGCCCTGCCCGATACCGGAGTGTACCTTTTCCAGTGCCGTTCCAAGTGAGTTTGTCATGGTTTGCTTCCTCCATCATCCATAAAAAGCACACGGGAGAAAACCGGCCGCATGCACCCGTGTTCGTGTGGATATTGTCAAAACAGGGAAAAGACCCATCATTTATAAAAAAAATGATCCCGGCGGAAGGGGCATCGGGTCATCATGAAGAGCGGACGTCTGAGATGGCTACAGGCTTCAAGATAAAGATTTTGGCCGCTGGTATCGGTCGGTGGCGAATCACACGACAGCCGCATCCCCTGGCCGGCCAAGATCATTGTCTTGAAGCCGATAGGTCCGTAAATTGGCGCGTTGCCGGCCGGAAGTCGTAACAGACTGAATTAACGTTCGAATTGAATATACGAACAGAATAAATCTATCCCGGCTGCGGGTTGATTGTCAAACTTTTATTACGATTCCGACCCTGCAGAACCGGTTTCTTCCCTAGATCTCAAAAGCCTGGTAGGCTGTTGGAATCCGTATAGGAATCTGCAAAGGCAAAAACTGGTACATCATGATTTTGGCCACTTTCCTGCTGACATCCGGCATTCTCGCCCTTTTGACCCTGTTGCCCTTGTCGCGGCGCGTGGAATGGTGGGTCCGCTCTCTGGACTTTCCGCGTCTGCAGCTTTTCCTGCTCTGGCTGCTGCTGCTCCTGTTGGAATTCCTGTGGCTGGACTTGGCACAAATCTCGACCTGGGGCCTGGTCGCCGTCTCCGTGGGCTGTCTGGTGATTCAGGGGTGGTGGATCATGCCGTTCACCCGGCTGTTTCCGGTTGAGGTGAAGCCGGCGGTGAGAGTAGAACGGCGCCGGATGATCCGCATCATGACGGCCAATGTGTTAACGACCAACCGCAATGCAGCGGCGCTGATCGACCTGGTGCGCGAGAATTCGCCGGACATCCTGGTCACCCTGGAATCCGACGAGTGGTGGCAGGCGCGGCTGGATGAACTCGAACCGTCCTACCCCTATACGATCAAGTGTCCGCTCGACAACCTTTACGGGATGCACGTGTATTCCCGGCTTTTGCTCGAGGACAGCCGCGTCGATTATCTAGTGGAACCCGACATTCCCTCGATGCACGCGCTGGTGCGGCTGCCCTCAGGCAAGGGGATCCGCGCGCACTTTCTGCACCCCAGGCCGCCGAATCCCACCCAAAGCACAGAATCCTCCGAACGCGACGCGGAGCTGATCATGGTGGCCAGAAGCGTTGTCGACACCCGGACGCCGGTCATCGTGACGGGTGACCTGAACGATGTGGCCTGGTCCGAGACGACAAGGTTATTCAAAAAAATAAGCGGCTTGCTCGATCCGCGCGTGGGTCGCGGCATGTTCAACACCTTTCATGCCGGGTACTGGTTCATGCGCTGGCCGCTGGACCACCTGTTTCACAGCGATCACTTCACCCTGTCCAGCATTCGCCGGCTGCCGGCGTTCGGCTCGGATCATTTTCCCCTTTTCACGGAACTGGTGTACGAGGCCGGTCGCGGCAGCGAGCAGCACGGCCTTGCCGCCGACGAAGACGACGTTCTCTGGGCCAAAGCCAAGACCGACGAGGAAGGGGTCAGCAAGAGCGATGTCCCGAAACCGGGAGAGCCCTGATGTATAGAGGCTTTTAAATAATGGTTTTGGCCGCCTTATCGGTCGTTGGCGCATGATAAAAGATGGGTACAAGGTTCACGGTGCAGGGTCGAAGGATGAATACGATTTCAGGTTAAAGGTGCAGCCCAGCCGCCGGCCGCCCGGTATGAGCGTGTCAGAAACATTTAAGCTTCCGGGAAAATTCCAAATCGCAAAAAAACAAATAACAAATAAATCACAATGACCAAAATTCGAAATCACAATATCGGCCTGAAACGCGTGCGATGGTTGCGATGAAAATAATCGTCTTGAACGGAAAGCTTTAGGCCTTTGGTTCACGGCTCGTTCGGGCATGGTCCCGGAGTTGTGGAGGGCAGGGTCGGCACCGGCGGCCAAAAAATCGTGGTTCTGACGGACTCGAAGGAGGATGGGGCCAATCTGGGGCGAATGCTGCGGTATCGAGACCGCTCGATATGAAATTACACCCGGCCGGACAAAAGGTGTGTTGCTGTTAACCAGGATATTCCCGTCGCTCATGGAAAGGGCGATCAAGACGCGATAGCAGATCCGGCCGCGGTAAAGTGTCACCGCGGCCGGTTTGGGTAACGCATTCAGTTTATGGACTGAAAATGGATAGCAAGGTTTACTTCCGCCCGACAACCGCAGCGACAAACCCGATGCCGAACAGCAGGAGCATCGCCCACTGCACGCCCGGCGACCCGTTTCCGGCCGTGTTAATGAAGCATCCGCCCCCTCCGCCGCCCCCGCTGCCGCTGTCCGTGGCGGGGCTGGTCGGATCGGCTGCGACCGTTGCGAGCGCGCCCGGATCTGCTATCGTACCGTTGGCCAGGCCGTCGGCGTCGGTGAGCGCATTGCCGTCGGTCAAGGCGAGGGTGATGGTCTCATCGCCGTCGTTGTCGCCGAATGGAATTTCCTGCCAGCCACCGACGGCCCCGATCTTGTAATACTTCGAATTTGTCGGCACCTTATCGGGAAAGACCACCGTCACCGTGACGGTCGCCCCGGGCGTCAGGCCGGTGACATCGAATTTGGTGGTGCCGTAAGGAAACGTCAGAAGCGGTTTGCCGGCCTGAGGCACCTCGGGGTCATCGGCACTCAACCCTTTGACCTCTGTAAATGCTCCGACGGACGTGTGCAGGAGCAGGGTCTCGCTGCCCGTCGCCTGCCGCAGCCGCGCCGTGTCGGGGTCCTGAAAATCCGGCGTGCCGTCCTGGTCGAAGTCGGCAGCGGGGTCCGTGCCTTCTTCGCTGTCCAGGATCCCGTTACCGTTGCTGTCGCTGCCGTCGATGGCACCGTAAATGATGACCTTTTCCTGATCCACGTAGGACCAGCCCGCTTCCAGCACGTTGATGTCCGTGGTTCCGGCCGGCAGGGGCTCAACCCGGATAATGGTCACGGTCCGGGTGGAGGCACCGGCGTTGTGATCCCAATCGTTCATGTACGGCCAGATGACCGCCTGGTTGTCCGCCTTGCTGGACTGGTCCGGAGGCGAAGGGGTTTTTTGCGGCGGTACGACGCGGAAGGGACCCTCGCCGTCGAGCTTGTTGTCCTGGTTCAAAATGCCGGGATCCATGAACTGGCCCTCGCGTTTGTAGGCCAGGATCATTTTAAGGCCCCCCGGCACGACGATGCCGTCGTCATTCGTGCGGCCCGCGCATGACGGGGCGCTGTAGTCGCACCAGCCGTCCTGGGGATTCTTGGCTTCATCGGCCTGATCCTTGTAGTGATACGAGGCTTCCGGGTAAGTGCCGTTGACATGGTAGAATTCCGGCTGCCCGGCGTCCAGCTCCAGCGGGTGGTACTGCGACCAGCCGTCGGGCGAGAAAACCGTGATGCCGGAGGCCTGGCCCGTGAGGCCGGCATCCCGCAGCAGGTCCTGCATCGGCAGGCCGGTATACTCGGCGTAATAGTCACCGGAGCGCGAGGTGTTCATCAGCAGAAACTGGGTGTGTTCTCCCAGGGCCGCCAGCTGGGCCCTGGTGTAGATGCGAAAGGGTGCGGCCACCTGGCTGGGGTCGTCGGCCGGGTCGCCCGGGAAACGGTTGGCGGTGATCTCATCCATGTTCGCGTATCCGTCCCCGTCGGAATCCAGGGCATCGATCGCGGCGATGGCGGCCGGGTTTCTTCCGCTGTCGTGGTAGGCCTTGCCGTAGGAGTTCATGGTTTCCAGGATATTGCCGCTGCCGTCGTAGCCATAGGTGTAATGGCACCACTGGCAGCTGCCGAGCTGAACCATTTTGCCTTTGCTCTCATACTCCCCGGCAGTGTGGCACAGGGCGCAGTGATCGAGTTTCGTGCCGGCTTTGTTCGGATAGACCGTCAGGAACTTTTCTGCGTCCTTTTCGCCTTCGTGATGGTAGGCGCACCATCCGGCCGGGGCCAAGAGCATCCAGAGAACGAGGGGACCGATAAACAGAAGTGCTTTTTTCATTTTTACTCCTCCGCTTTTATGACACTGGGTCTATAATTTTTCCCGGACATTCGGCCGTCGCACGGCCGCCGCCGGTGCCTTTTATTTGAGAAATTCAGAAGGCGAATTGAAGCCGGCTGGTAAAAACATTTTCGACATCGCTGTAAAAGGCTTCGCCCGTGCGCGGGTCGCGGTCGATCAGAAGCGGTCGATCGAAATCGGTGCGGGTGAAGTCAAAAAGGAGCCGCAGATAGGCGTTGAGCCACCAGTTCACGGCCAGGGTATAGGCATCTGCTTCGCGGACGGAAACTCCGGGCTGGATGAGGGTGGCATAGACATCGCTGCCGGCTTCCCAATGATCGAACCGGACTGCCAGACCAAGGCCGCCCCAACCGCCGTTCCAGACACTCTTAAGGGGGCTGAGAGGCTGGAAGGTCCCGTTTCTGAAAACCGGTCTTTCACCGGTCAGCATCCACAGGAGCGCCACGTAATAGTCTTCGAGTTCAATGTCGAACCGGTCGGTGCTCGTCACGACATCCTTGTAATCGGCGCGGACATATTCGGACATGATCGCCAGGGGGCCGATCGCCCATCCCAATTCAAGGCCATAGCGCGTCAGCGTGTCGGCATCCTGAATGATGTTGAACTTGGCATTGGAGGCCACATCGAAAAACGGCGTCAAACCGGATGTCCGGACGTGGATGTCAACGTTGCTGGCGTCGATCTTGCCGTAACTGAGAGAGCCCCCGAAGGTCAGATCGTTCAGGAAGCTGGGTCCTGCGGCTTCGAACGGTCGCAGGACCAGCCGGCCGATAACCTGCGGGGCGTCCTCATCGCCGCCGGTGGCACCGTCGGTTCCGTCGCCGTTGAAAATACCCAGGTAAAAATTGGCCGCATCGCCGCGCAGCGATGACCGGGCCATCAGGCCGATGTCTCGGCCGGGCGTCAGGTAGAATCCCATGGAGCGGCTGATGAAAAAAAGGTTTCTGTCCGAGGTGACCTGCTCGAGGCTGAAAGGCGTTTTGAACTGGCCGGCCCGCACGGTTAAATAAGGAGAGAACCGGGTGTCGAGATAGGCATCGAGCAGGTTCTGGCTCTCGGCGCCCTGAAACTCATACTCAAACTTGTAGTCGAAGTGTTTCAGGAAATGCCCGCTCAGCAGCAGGCGCGCGCGGCGGATGTCGAACCCGTTCTTGTTCGGATCGGCATCGGGGTATTCGAAATAACGATAATCGGTTTGAAGCAAACCGCCGAGGCAAAGGGAAAAAACATCCGGGTCCTGCGTGGTCCAGCAGAGGCCGTCCGCGTAGCCGGCGGTCATGGGATAGTCGGTCGACTCGCGGCCATCACCGGCCGTGAGAGCCCGATCATCGGCTTCGACGGCGAGTGGTGGGGCCATCGCCGCCGCGTTTTTTCCAAGCGCATCTTCCCTGATCTTCACATCGCTTTCGCGCCGGATGAGGTCTTTTTCCTTAGCCTCGAGCGCTTTTTCGCGTTGATTCATCTGTTCGGCGTCCCGGTTCATGGTTTGCCGGATCACCTCGGCTTCCTCGGCGCTGAGCACCCCTTTTTTTTGAAAGACTTCCACCAATTCCTTGAGCGCGGAATCCTGAGCCGCGGAAGGCGGCACGGCCGGCAAAGAAAAACAGGCCAGCAGGATTGCCAGCGCGAACGAAAAGGTCATGCCTCTTGATCCCAACGTAGGGACTCCCTTCGAAGTTCAGACGATAAATCGCAGTGTCGTTCAGATTATGGAGCAAGAATCACTTCTTTCGGTCACCCGGACGAATTTGTCAATAACAATTCTGCTGTAAGTATTTGAAATATATATACTAACCGATACCAACCAGAACAAACACCCGTCCCAGGTATCCCCCCTGCCGCTGGCGGCCCGCTCTCTCTGATCAGGCAAGATACTTTTCAGCTTTCGGGAAAAACGCCGAATCACAAATGACAAATGCCAAATAAATCACAATGACCAAAACTTGAAATCACAAACCTGTGCGGGGAATTGGATATCGTGATTCGGGGTTTATGTAGATCTTACGGCTTAAAATTTGGTATTTCTGAGCGCTTCGATGTGCGGGATGGTCTCTTTCAAATTGACTTGTGGTTGGGTAGTTGCCCCTTTTGTTTCACGCGAATGTCGCGCGGATGGGTGGCGACAGGGCCGGCCTTGTCATGCAATGGAAGCGAAGGGATCGAAGGAGGGCTGCAGCAGGGGAACCGCCCGACCTGAATCGGTTCTGGTATGAGCGGCAGGGTATGGGCTTTAAGATACAGATTTTGGCATGGGCAGAGGGAGGCGGCGTGTATCCAGGGCTGAACCCCGAATCCTGAACCCCCTTAGTTAGCGTACGCCAACGACCCGGAGCAAAAAGAGACAGCCAGCGGCAGCCGGTGGCGCCGTCCCCGTAAGGTGGTGGGGGAGGGGACGGCGTTTATCTCCTGGCGGGCGGCAGCCGATGTCCCCAGTCGATTGGTCCGCAACGGCGCCGGCAGCTGCTTGACTCTTAAGTGGTTGTCTTTTTACACCACCACCGCCGTGGCCTCTGTCACCGGATTGGCCTTGAGGTATTCCAGGCGGTTCAGGCCGTTGACGTAGGCTTTGGCGCTGGCGGTGATGATGTCCGGGTCCGCGCCCTTGCCGAGCGACACCAGGCCGTTTTCGCGCAGGCGCACGGTCACCTCGCCCTGGGCGTCCGTGCCGCCGGTCAGGGCGCCGACCGTGAAGCGCAGCAGTTCCGAAGCGGTGCCGGTCAGTTTGGCGATCGTGTTGAAGGCCGCATCGATCGGCCCGTTGCCGTAGCCGGCCCCCCGCACGCTGCGGCCTTTGACGGCCAGCTTGACGCTGGCCATCGGCAGCACCGTCGTGCCGCAGGTGACGTGGAGGTATTCGAGCTGAAAGATGTCCTTGGTGCGCAGGATGCCTTCGGTGATGATGACTTCCAGGTCTTCGTCGACGACGTGCTTTTTCTTGTCGGCCAGTTCCTTGAACTTCTTGAAAACCAGGTCCAGCTCTTCGTCCGCCAGATCGTACCCCAGGTCTTTCAAGTGGTCGCGCAGGGCATGGCGGCCCGAGTGCTTGCCCAGAACCAGCTTGTTGGCGCTCAGGCCGATGGTCTCGGGTCGCATGATCTCGTAGGTCATCGGGTTTTTCAAAACGCCGTCCTGGTGGATCCCCGCCTCGTGCGCAAACGCGTTGGCTCCCACGATGGCCTTGTTGGGCTGCACGATGATGCCGGTGATCATGCTGACCAGGCGGCTGGTCTGGTAGATGTGCTCGGTTATGATCCCGGTTTCGACCGGCAGGAAATTGCGGCGGGTGCGCAGGGCCATAACAACTTCCTCCATTGATGTGTTGCCGGCCCGCTCGCCGATGCCGTTCAGGGTCACCTCGGCCTGCCGGGCACCGGCGCCGATGGCCGCAAGGGTGTTGGCCGTGGCCAGGCCGAGATCATTGTGGCAGTGAACGCTCAGTACGGCGCGGCCGATGTTGGGCGTGTGGGCGATGATGTAGCGCACTAGCTCGGAGAACTCTTCCGGCACCGCGTAGCCGACCGTATCGGGCAGGTTGACGGTGGTGGCGCCGGCGGCGATGGCGGCCTCGAAGACCCGGCACAGGTAATCGCGGTCACTGCGCGAGCCGTCCTCCGCCGAAAATTCGACGTTGCCGGTCAAGGACGTCGCGTATTTGACCGCCTCGACCGCCCGGTCGAGGACCGCCTCGCGCGACATCTTCAACTTGTATTCGAGGTGGATGTCGGAGGTGGCGATGAAGGTGTGGATGCGGGGTTTGGCGGCGTGGCGCACGGCCTGCCAGGCCCGGTCGATGTCGCTGCGGGAGGTGCGGGCCAGTCCGGCCACCTCGGTCTTTTTCAGCTTGCCGGCAATCAGGGCCACCGCTTCCAGGTCGCCGTCGGAGGCTGCCGGGAAACCGGCCTCGAGCACGTCCACGCCCAGCTTTTCCAATTGAATTGCCAGGCGCAGTTTTTCGCCGGCATTCATGCTGGCGCCCGGCGATTGTTCGCCGTCCCTCAAGGTGGTGTCGAAAATAATGACGCGGTTCGGGTCGTTCATATTTTTTCTCCTTGCGGTTAAATCAACAGGTAGTCCGCCGGCCGGGCCGGCGAATCCCCATGCAATACTGTTTATGGCCTGCAGGGTCGGAGGGAAAAATATGATGCGAGGGCCGGCCGCAAGACGGTTACGGGAACCAGTCCTGCGGCGTGAGTACCTGCTTTCATGGTCGGGATCCTTTTAAGAACGTCCGTAAATTTACGAAACTTCAACCGGGAACGTGAAAGCCGCCGAGGCGGTAAACCGTTTTCCCCGGCGTCAGCTGTCTTGCAGCGCCGCCGCGTTGTGCGCGGCCGAAGTGCCGCATGCTGCCGCACCGTTTGTTCCGGTTTCCTTCTCCCGGGCGAGCTTGTAGTGGAAGCTGTCGGCCAGTGCCTGCCAGCTGGCCTCGATGATATCTTCGGACACGCCGATGGTGCTCCAGATGTCCTCGTGGTCGCGCGATTCGATAAACACCCGCACCTTGGCGCCTGTGCCGTCACGGCCGTCGATGACGCGCACCTTGAAGTCGACCAGGCGCATGGTGTCCAAACCCGGGAAAAAGCGGTCCAGCGCCTTGCGCAGGGCGTTGTCCAGGGCGCTGACGGGGCCCATGCCTTCGGCCGCCGTTATTTCCGTGCGGCCGTCCACCGATATCTTGATCGTGGCGTGGGCGCTGCAGGGCAGGTCCTTGTCTTTTTCGATCGTGACCCTGAAGGATTCCAGCTCGAAATGGGGCTTGAACTGTTCGGTGAACTTTTGAACCAGTATTTTGAACGATCCGTCGGCCACATCGAACTGATAGCCCTGTTCTTCGAGGTCCTTGATGCGGGTGACGATTTCGCGGCTGTCGCAGCCGTTGGCCCCCAGGTCGAGGCCGAACTCGCGGGCCTTGTACTCGACGTTGCTCTTGCCGGAGAGATCCGAGACCAGCACCCGCCGTCGGTTGCCGACCCGCGCCGGGTCGATGTGCTCGTAGGCCTGCGGCACCTTCATGATCGCGCTGACGTGAATGCCGCCCTTGTGGGCGAAGGCACTGCGGCCCACGAAGGGGCGCGTGTTGATTGGGACCAGGTTGGCGGTTTCGCTGACGAACCGCGACAGCGATTTTAGTTTCAGGAGGTTTTCGGGCGACACGCAGGACCGGTTCATTTTGAGGCAGAGGATCGGAATGATCGAGTTGAGGTCGGCATTGCCGCAGCGTTCGCCGTAGCCGTTGATGGTGCCCTGCACGAGGGCCGCGCCCGCCTCGACGGCGGTGATGGTGTTGGCCACGGCCAGGCCGCTGTCGTTGTGGGTGTGGATGCCGATTTTAAGTGGCGCGATGTCGGCTGCGTCCGAATGCTCGTGCAGGCGCCGCCTGACCGTGCGGGTCACGGTCGCGACCGCAAAGGGCAGGGTGCCGCCGTTGGTGTCGCACAGGACGATGGCGTCGGCGCCGTTGTCCAGGGCCGCGAAAAGGGTCTCGAGCGCATACTCCGGGTCCTGGGCGAACCCGTCGAAAAAATGCTCGGCATCGTAAATGACCTCTCGGCCGGCGGACTTCAAAAAAGACACGCTGTCGGAGATCATGGCCAGGTTCTCATCGCGGCTGATGTTCAGCACCTGTTCAACATGCAGGTTCCAGCTCTTGCCGAAAATGGTGACCGCCGCCGTATCGCTGGCAAGCAGGGCCGCCAGGTTGGCATCGCGCCGGGCGATTGTGCCGGGACGGCGTGTGGCACCGAAGGCCGTCAGCCGGGCGGTTTTGAATGCGGTCGATTTGGCGAGTTCGAAAAACCGTTTATCACGGGGATTGGAGCCGGGCCAGCCGCCTTCGATGTAGTGGATGCCGATATCGTCGAGCCTTCTGGCGATCTTGAGTTTGTCTTCGGCGGAAAAGTTGATGTCTTCTCCCTGGGTGCCGTCTCTCAAGGTGGTGTCATACAGCAATACCGGTTCCATAACGAAGCCTCCCCTATTTTCGCCTGTTTTCGGGCCGCAGGGACCGCACGGCGGCGCCGGTGCGCCACATTTCGGAATTGTGAATCTCGTCCAGCTCGCGTTGAAGTTTTTCGCGGTAATCTGCGGCGCTGTTCGCCGTCATCACGCGCCGGGTTTCCTGGCCCGAAACGACGCTCTCGTAGAGCTTGTCGAAGACGGGCGCAACGGCATCCCGGAAGCGTGGCGACCAGTCCAGGGCGCCGCGCTGGGCCGTGGTGCTGCAGTTGCCGAACATCCAGTCCATGCCGTTTTCGGCCACCAGCCGGATCAGGCTCTGGGTCAATTCCTCCACGGTTTCGTTGAAGGCTTCGCTGGGACTGTGGCCGTGTTTGCGCAGCAGGGCGTACTGGGCCTCCATCACGCCCGCCAGGCATCCCATCAGGACCCCGCGTTCACCGGTCAAGTCACTGTGAACCTCTTTTTCGAACGTCGTCGGGAAAAGATAGCCCGAGCCGATCGCAATCCCCAGGGCCAGCGCTCTTTCCCGGGCGCGGCCGGTGACGTCCTGCTGGACCGCGTAGCTGGAATTGATGCCGCTGCCGTCGAGAAAATTGGTGCGCACGGTGCGCCCCGAGCCCTTGGGCGCCACCAGGACCACATCGACTTCGGGCGGGGCCACGATGCCGGTCTGATCCCGGTAAACGATCGAAAAGCCGTGCGAGAAGCAGAGGGCGTCGCCCTTGTCCAGGCAGGGCGCGATTTTCGGCCACAACGCCGCCTGGCCCGCATCGGAAAGAAGGTACTGAACGATCGTGCCCTTGCGCGCCGCCTCTTCCAGGGCAAAAAGCGTTTGGCCGGGCGTGAACCCGTCGGCCACGGCGCGCTCCCACGACGGGCTGTTCTCGCGCTGGCCGACGATCACACGGATGCCGTTGTCGCGCAGGTTCAGCGCCTGGCCTGGCCCCTGCACCCCGTAGCCGAGCACGGCCACGGTCTCGCTCTCCAGGACCTGCCGGGCTTTCTGCAGTGAAAACTCCTCCGATGTCGTTACGTCTTCGATTGTGCCGCCAAAATCAATTTGTGCCATCTTGTGCCGATCCTTTCATGGCTGAAAAATGCGGTAAAATAGCGAGTTTCCGTTCATAAATATTTACTTCCCGACTTCCGTGCCTGCCCGATAATGGTCGGGCGGCGACAGCGGGTCAAATCGGTTCGCGCTTGAGGGCCAGCGGTCCCGTGCGGGCGATTTTTTTTATCCCGATCGGCTTGAGCAGTTTGATCAGGGCGGCGATCTTGCCCGCGTCGCCCGTGACCTCCAGGATGTAATGCTCCAGCCCGACGTCGACCACCTTACAGCGGAAGATATCGACGATCCGCAGGATCTCGGCGCGGTGCGCGGCGGCGGCATTGACGCAGATCAGGGCCATTTCCCGTTTGACGGCCTCGGGCCCGGTGAGGTCGCGGATCTTGATCACGTTGATCAGCTTGTTGAGCTGTTTTTCAATCTGCTCCAGGACCGGCTTGTCGGCCTTGGTCGCAATCGTGATGCGCGAGACTTCCGGGTCCATGGTTTCGGCCACCACCAGGCTGTCAATATTGAATCCGCGGCCGCTGAACAGGCCGACCACCCGCGAGAGGACCCCCGGTTCGTTGTCGACCAGCATGGTGAAAATGTGTTTTTCTTCGGTCATGGTCTTTGTCCGTTGGCCCGTTGGGCCGGTTGGCCGGTTGGCCGGTTAGGCCCGTTGAGCCCGTTTTGCCGGTTAGGTCCGTTGGGCCGGATATGTCCGTTGAGTCCGTTCGGTTCGTTGGGCCTTTTAACTGTTAACTGCCGGACTTACTGCCGTTATCTACGCGGTTTTATGCGTTTATGTCCTTCATGGAAAGTATCCATACCCCCGACGGGCAAACGGGCCAAACGGGCTAACGGGCTAAACCGGCCTAACGGGCCAAACCGGTTTAATCCCACCGCAGGCGGAATTAAACCAGAAGCATTTCCGTTATAGGCGCGCCGGCCGGCACCATCGGGTAGACGCTTTCTTCTCTTTCCACCACAAAATCCATGATGACCGGCCGCGGGATGGCCAAGCCTTCTTGCAACACCGTTTCGACTTCCGTCGTCCGGGTGGCCCGCAGGCCGACGGCGCCATAGGCTTCCGCCAGCTTGACGAAATCGGGGGCGTGCTCCATGCCGGTACAGGCATAGCGCTTTTCGTAGAAGAGTTCCTGCCACTGGCGGACCATGCCGAGGTAGCCGTTGTTCAGGATGACGATCTTCACCGGCAGGCAGTACTGGACGGCCGTGGCCATTTCCTGGATGTTCATCTGAATGCTGCCGTCGCCGGCCACATCGACCACGAGCTTGTCGGGACACGCCATCTGCGCCCCCACCGCGGCCGGCAGCCCGAATCCCATGCAGCCCAGACCGCCGGAGGTGATGAAGTGGCCGGGCCGATCGAAGTGATAGTACTGGGCGGCCCACATCTGGTTCTGACCCACTTCGGTGGTGATGATGGCCTGGCCGCGGGTCAGCTCATACAATTTTTCGACCACGTACTGCGGCTTGATGATTTCTTTTTGTTCGTAAGCCAGGGGCGCGGTGCTCTTCCACTTTTCGATCTGGTCCAGCCAGGGCCGTCGCCGCCGGTCGATATCCTGAAGGTCGATTTTTTCCAGCAGGCCGTTGAGCCGGCGCAGACTGGCCTTGCAGTCGCCCACCACGGGAATGGTGACCGGGATGTTCTTGCGGATCGAGGTCGGGTCGATGTCGATGTGAACGATCTTGGCCTGCGAGGCGAAGGCGTCGGTCCGGCCGGTGACGCGGTCGTCGAACCGCACGCCGATGGCGATCAGCAGATCGCAGTTGCCGGTGCTCAGATTGGCGCGATACGTGCCGTGCATGCCGATCATGCCCAGCCACAAGGGGTCGGTGGCCGGAAAGGCACCGAGACCCATCAGGGAGGTGGTCACCGGGATCCTGGCTTTACGGGCGAACTCCGTGAGTTCGACGGCGGCTTTTGACAGGATGATGCCGCCGCCGGCGAATATCACCGGGCGCTGGGCGGTCGCGATCAATCCGGCGACCTTCTGCAATTGCTTCATGTTGGGGGCATAGGTCGGGTGGTAGGATTGCAGGTGGACCTGCCCCTGGGAGTTGTAAACGCAGCGGTTTTTGACGATATCCTTGGGAAGGTCGATCAGCACGGGACCGGGACGGCCGGAGCGGGCGATGTGAAAGGCTTCCTTGACCGTGCGGCCCAGGTCCTCGACCCGCTTGACCAGGTAGTTGTGTTTGGTGCACGGGCGCGTGATCCCGACGATGTCGACTTCCTGAAACGCATCGTTGCCGATCAGGTGGGTGGGCACCTGGCCGGTGATCACCACAATCGGGATGGAATCCATGAAGGCCGAGGCGATGCCGGTGACCGTGTTGGTGGCGCCGGGACCCGAGGTCACCAGGCACACCCCCACCCGGCCGCCCGCGCGGGCATACCCGTCCGCGGCGTGAACCGCGCCCTGTTCGTGCCTGACCAGGATGTGGCGGATGTCGGTTTTGACCAGCTCGTCGTAAATATCGATCACCGCCCCGCCGGGGAAGCCGAAAATGGTGTCGACCCCTTCTTCTTTCAAAACCGTCATCAGTATCTGGGCGCCGGTCATTTCCATGGCGGCTGATTCCTTTCGATTAAGTTTTTTTCCAACAAGGTTTCCAAAAAAAAATCCGTTACCAGCACGGGGCTGATAACGGATTTTTTCGATCGAACTAATTACAACGCCATTATCATCCCCTGTCCCCGCAGCAGAGAAGAATCTCTCCTGCGAGGAGAATAATAAGGCCGACAAGGATGTTAATAGCGGAAATATGCTTCATGACGCTCTCAGTCTCAATA
>JBAPWQ010000358.1:0-11908 GCA_049283795.1 Desulfobacterales bacterium
GTCGGGAATCATGAAATGTGCCAGCGGCTCTTCATCCGGCAGCCGATTGGGAATGGCCTCGAAGAAAGAGACCATCTCGTAGGTCAGGTAGCCGACCAGGCCGCCCCAGAAACGCGGCAGCTCGGGCATTACCGCCGGACGGTAAGCGCTCATGAATTTACGCAGGAAACCGAGCGGGTCGCCCTCGTGCGCAAACTTTTCGGTCGATCCGTTGCGCTCGATTTCGACGTGCCGCCGAAAGACCCGCACCTGGCAGCTGGACGAGGCCCCGAGGAAACTGTAACGCCCCCAGCGCTCTCCGCCCTCCATGCTTTCGAGCAGGAACACCGGACCGGCATCACGGTAGATCTTGCGCATGATGGTCACCGGCGTTTCCATGTCCGCCAGGATTTCGAGGCACACCGGAATCACGTTGCTGGTTCGAGCCAGCGCTGCATATTCGTTTTCGTCGGGAAATTGGCGCAGTCGCATCGGGGTTGCCTCTTTCATATGATACAGTGTTGGATTAAGCTAAATGAAAAGGGCCGTCGGCGTGACCCGCGGCCCTTTTGACACAAAAAAAACCGCGGGGAGCTTCAGGCTGCCCACGGTGTTGTTTTTTTCAGTTGGTTTTCAGGCTTATGATCTCCCGCCGGCAAGCCCTGGTATACAGGCCCACCACCACCACCAGCATCCGCGGTCGGTTTTTGTCTTGTTTGTCATGATGGAAACGCTTCGCATGGTTTTTCCTCAAAAATTTGCCGCATGCTAACGGAATGTTCATCGAGCTGTCAAGATTTAATTTTAATGTCACAAAGTTTTTATGAACCCATGGCCTCGCCGGGCAACCCGACTCATGATCGAAACTTTTTTAGGGTGTAGCGCAATATGAAGGTTGCCCATTGACAAGTATACACGTCTAATGCACTTGTATACATATGAGAACAACGGTTAACATAGATGACGCAATATTGGAAAGGGCATCCCGGCTGACCGGCATCACGGAGAAGGCCGCTTTGGTGCGACTCGGTTTGGAATCATTAATAACGCGTGAAAGCAGCAAGCGACTGGCTAAGCTGGGCGGAACCGAAAATAGCCTTCGCTCCATTCCAAGACGCCGATCTGCCTGAGTCCGATATGGGTGAATGGAATCGAAAAGGCGCGACCCTCAGTGATGTTACCGCCAAGGCTGAATATGGCGTCAGCCGTGAATTCATCATCAAAGGTATCGAGAATGGCGATCTCGAGTATCGGGAAGGCGCAGTATGGGGAAATCCATACCTCAGAGTCCTGCGCCGGCAACTCGAGAAATATATCACGGCTAAACTGGGTAAGGACTATTTGGTGCGCGTCAAGAACAAGGCGGAACTGAAGAGGGTCAAAAAAGAGATGTCCCAACTGAAAAAGAAACTGGATTCGCTTCAGGGCCGCAAGTCTGTATTGGAGGAATCGCTGAAGAAATAGCGGCATCAAAAAGAACGATAGGAACCAATACGCCACAGGAAATCCGAAAATTTTCTTCCTCTAATCTACTCCGAGACCGGTGACTCTTCTCCTTCGCTCACGGGCGCTTCGGTGTCGGCATTTTCTTCTGTTTTAGCGGCGTTTTTTTCCAGCTTGCGCTGTCTCTTTTCTTCTTTCTTTTTTTTCTTTGCCAGTTCTTTTTGGCGTTTGTTGAATTGAAAATTCGACCTTGCCATCAGGTTCCCTCCTCGGGTTTTATTCTCAGATTATGATGGTGTGATTTCCGATGCCGGCACGAGAACGGCGCGAAAAATGGCTACCAGAAGGATTACAACCGTGTTGATCGATGGGCGCGGACCGAAACGGGAAATGAAAAATTATCCCTTGAAACTCAGCAGTGCTACAAGGCTTTTAAGATAAAAGGTTTCACCAACCGATAATTTTTCAATCCCCCTGCTCGGCCATAAAATCGTCATAAAGGGTTTCTAGATAGCGTTTGTGCTTGGCTTCTTCCTGGGCCAGAATCTTGAACATCTTGATGTACTCATCCTGGTCGGTTTTGCGCTGCAGCTCGTTGTACAGCGCCAGGGCTTTTTCTTCGCGCTTCATGGCCAGCCGCAGGATGTCGGTGAAGTGCATCCCTTTTTCGTATGTCATCTCCACCATGTAATCGCTGCGCTTTATATCCGGAACCCACTTTAGCTTGTAGGCCTCGATCTTGTCCCGG
The DNA here is from genome assembly GCA_049283795.1 of Desulfobacterales bacterium. Classification (GTDB taxonomy): domain Bacteria; phylum Desulfobacterota; class Desulfobacteria; order Desulfobacterales; family SG8-13; genus JARFQH01. The sequence continues at coordinate 2,171 of JBAPWQ010000358.1, forward strand.
CTGCCTTCGAAATCCTCCAGCATGGCCTGGTGCTTGCGCTCTTCGGCGGCAAATTCGAGAAAGGTTTTTTTGGCCCCGGCAAACGATTCCTGCCGGGCAACCTCCTGGTAAAAATCGGCGGCCTCCCGCTCTTTTTCGATGGCGAACGTGAGGATTTCCTCTATCGATTCAAAGTTCATCACTGCCTCCTGGCGCAAGTTACGGGTTTTTTTTATTTGAATCTGATGAATCACCTTACAAGATTCGATGCCGGTATACAAGAGGCAGGTGAAACTTCCCAGCCGGAAACCTCACCGGGCCGAAATTTTCGGAGGCGGGAAAAAACGAAACGGCCCCTGCGGATACAAGGGGCCGTTTTGCAATGGGGACAGCAAAGCCGGTAATTGGCAAAAAAACGAGACTCAGGCGACCGGGTTGGGCGCCTTTCTTTCCTTTTGCTCCCAATTCTCTATTTTCGTGCCCTGCCGGACCCGTTCCCAGCCGGAGATCATCGCCCGGGTGTGGGCCAAAAGCGTGTGACCAGTGGTGATCATGTAGATGTGCACGATGAGAAAGGAGAGGATTGCAAAGGCGCCCGCCAGGTGAATGGCAGCGACCACCTCGAGGGACAGCCAACCGAGGCCCCAGTCCTTCCACGAATTGTAGCCCCAGTAGAGGAAGCCGGTGGCCATCTGCACCGGGAGCAGCGCCGCCGCCAGCGAGAGATAGACCAGCCGCTGCAGGGGATTGTGCTTGGCGTCCTTGCGCTTGGGCACCGGATGCGGTTCACCGCGGAAAATGCCGTAGGTGTAATAGCGGATCACCGCCAGCATTTTTCGGGTCGTCGGAACGTACTGCCGCCACTCACCGGTCGTGAAGAGCCAGAACACGAAAAAGGCGAAAAGAATCAGCCAGGCGATGCCGACAAAGTTGTGGATCTCGGCCGCGGCTTTGAACCCGAAGAGCGTGAAAACGCCGTTCAGTTCAAAACCGGTCGCCAGCAGCAGGAGAATCAGCGCGGTCTGCATCCAGTGCCAAAACCGCTCGTAGCGCGTGTAGAGATATATGTTGACCATGTCGTTGGTTGTCATCGATCAGTTCTCCTTTCTGCCCCTGGCGATGAATCTCCCCAGACCGTGAATGAAAACGCCCGCCAGAGAGCCGAGCACCACGGCCCACCCCAGATACTGAATGACCTTGTTGACGTCGCGTCCCGGCATGTAGAAGCCGGCCAGGTTGGCCAGGCGGCCGTTTTTGGCGTGGCATTCGGCGCATTGCAGGGCCTTGTTTTTGGGCGCCACCATGTGGGTGATCGGAAAAACGTAACTGGTGTCGACGAAGTCCATTTCACCGCTGAAGGGCAGGCCCGCATATTCCATTCCGGTGGCGGCGGCTTTGTTCCAATCGTACTCCGCCCAGTAGGCGCCGGTGCCGGGTTTGCCGAACAGGTTCGGAATGACCATGGTCTTGTTGATCTTGTCGTAGGGCGTCCGGCCGCGATGAACCTTGAAGGGAAATATCCGCGAGGAGGCGTCGTCTTTGCCGCCGACCGGCCAGTTGACCGCCACGGTCTGGCTCGGATCGACCGTGTCCTTGGCGGTCAAGCCACTGATGGATCCGTTGAACCAGAAGTATTCCGGCACCACGTTCTTGGCCCACCGGAATTCGCCTTTTTTGCTGTCGTAGGTGGGCTTGCCGAACTCGCCCTCTTCCTTGTAAGGCTTGCCGTCTTTTTTCAGGCCGGCCTTGGACCAGTCCCACCACATCTTGGTCGGGTTCACGCGCGCAAAAGTCGGAATGTGGCAGCTCTGGCAGGCCACCTTGTCGGTGTGATCGTTGGCCTTGACGCCCGGTTTGTGAGGGGTGCGGGAATGACAGGATTCGCACATGATCTTGGGCGCCAGGTCGTCCTCGATCAGGCTTTTGCGTTCCATGGCGGCCGGTGTCGAGTAGATGCGGCCGGAAATGCTGTGAAGCTCGGTGGTGTGGCAGCGGACGCAGTCGAAATTCTGACCGTCGATCCCCATGTGCACATCCAGCTCCTTGTTGGGCTTCATCAGCGAGGAATCCAAATCCCCGTGCTTGACGCCGTCGCCGCCGCCGCCGAAAAAGTGGCAGGTGCCGCAATTCTTGCGGGTCGGCCGGCTGACACTCTGAGAAACGGCATTCCATTGCGGCGGCAGGTAGGTCTTGCCGTTTTCCTTGAAAAGGGTGGGTTCGTCCACGGTGAAGCCGGCCGCGGTGGGAAATTTTTCATACGTCCCGGTCTGTTCGTGGCAGACCAGGCAGTCGACCGCGTGCGGATTGCTGAAATCGAAGGTCTTGTCCTTCCAGCCGTAGCCGGCATGGCAGGAGGTGCAGCGCGGCTCGTTGGACTGCAGGTTGATGCAGAAATTGTTCACCGACAAGCCGCCCTTGCCGACCTGCATTTTCGCGTCGACGTTCGAATCGAGCCAGGTCCAGTGGATGGTTTTCTGGAACTGCCCGGCGGCCAGTTCATGGCAGCTCAGGCAGGCTCGGGTGACCTCGGGCCCGCTGGTGAAGGTCTGCTGCAGGGCCGGGTGCAGCGAGTGATCCGCGGTGATCCAGATCTGGCGGCCCTGCGTCGCCTGCTGGGCCAGGGTGCGGCCCGGGGCCTGGTTCTCTCCGACCACCTGCGTCTGCGCCGCCAGCCAGGCCGGCAGCAGCAGCATCCCGAAAAAAAGAGCCGCCGCCAAGCCCTTGAGTCGAACACATCCTGAAAATCCTTGCATGAATTCCTCCGATCAACGCTGATGTCTATTTTCCCCAGTGGATCTTCGTATCGGTCCACCGCTTGATTTCCTGGCCTGCGGACCGCCGGATGGGTGTTATGAGCGTGATCCACTCAGCGCTAACAAAGCAAGTCTTATGCCACAGCATGGAACGTATCGGCTCGTCTCCAAACCTTTGAGATTAAAGATAGAAAATAAACCGCCTTGGCTTGCAGGGGCGCCCTGTTAATGCTATGTAAGCCTTAACAGGTTAACAGTTTTATTAAGAATTAACGGTTCGTACCGGATGTCCGGCGTACTTTTCGCTGAGAGCCATTGAATGGACACAAGTCTTGCAGTCACATGGAACCTAACTCATGCTCATCTCCCACTACTGGCAGACGATCGTCAATACGCTTCAGGATGGCTTGATCGTCGTCGATCCGGGCGGCTGCATCCTGTTTTTGAATCCGGCTGCCGAAAAGCTTACCGGTTACTCCGCCGCTGAACTGGTGGGCAGCTCCTGCCGCATTTTGAACTGCACGGGGTGTCACATCATCGGGCAGGGCATCGCCGAGAAGTGGTGCGCGCTGTATGCCACCGGCGACGTCAAGACCAAACGGTGCCTTATCACCAACAAGGACGGGCGCGCCGTACACGTCGTCAAGAACGGTTCCGTGCTGCGCGACGAGTCGGACAGGATCATCGGGGCGGTCGAAACCCTGACCGACATGTCCGAAATCGTCCGGCAGCAGCAGGAAATCGACTCCCTCAGAAAATCCTGTCAACTCAGTGACGGATTCCACGGCCTGCTCGGCGAGTCTCTCGTCATGCAGCGGATTTACGAGCTGATCGACAACGTGGCGCAGGCGGAGGCGCCCGTGCTGATTCACGGGCCGAGCGGAACCGGCAAGGAGCTGGTCGCCCGGGCCATCCACGAATCAGGACCGCGGCAGGATAAGCCGTTTATAAAGGTGAACTGCGCCGCCTTGAACGAAAACCTGCTGGAAAGCGAACTCTTCGGGCACGTCAAGGGCGCCTATACCGGAGCGGATCGACACCGCGTGGGACGGTTCGAAGCCGCGCACGAGGGGACCATCTTTCTGGATGAAGTCGGTGACATCCCACCGCCGCTGCAGGTCAAGCTCCTGCGCGTGCTCGAGGAAAAGGAGATCGAACGGGTGGGCGACCACCGGCCGATCGGGATCGACGTGCGGATCGTCAGCGCCACGAACCGCGACCTGGAGGCCCTGACCGTGCGGGCAATGTTCAGGGAGGACCTTTTCTTTCGCATCAGCGTGTTCCCGCTCCGATGCCCCGCGCTGGCCGAGCGTCTCGAGGACATTCCGCTGCTCGTGCAGCATTTCATCCATCAAAATGCCCTGAAAAGCGGCAAGAAAATCGAGGGCGTGACGCCGGCGGCCATGGCGGCACTGATGAAATACACCTGGCCCGGCAACGTGCGGGAACTGCGCAGTGCCGTCGAATACGCCTTTGTCCTCTGCAAGGACGCAACGATCGGTCGCGCGCACCTGCCGCCCAAAATCACCCATCCGCAAAGCCCGCCGCGTCCCCGGGCGCCTCGCGGCAGCCGACCGAAGACGAGGGAACGCGAGGACCTGCTGCACGCGCTCCGCCAGGCGGCCGGCAACCAATCGGAGGCGGCCCGCCTCCTGGGCGTCAGCCGGGTAACCGTCTGGAAGCGCATCAGGAAACATGGCATCAAGCCCGTTGAAATAAGAGAAAATATGTAAACACGACCCCTAACCGGTCAACCAAATATATTCTTGACAGCCGTGTCGGGGACATGCCATTCTTTTTCCGGGCAGATAACCGATGCACCGGCTACGGCTCCGACTCCCGCTCCCCAGACCGACTTCTATTCACTTTTACAACTGCACTCGAACCGTCTCTTCCGCCAGCTGATTCGCCTTCATTTTCGTTTCTTACCCCTCGTTGCGAATAGAAAATTCTAGCGGATTTCTCCCGTTTGGCATTCGATCGCTGCCGCCGGTAGGTTCTTTTATCGTTTTTTTTCTTTTACCGGTTCTACGCCCGCTGACCGCTCCTGCAACCACGCCACCGAAAGGGGGGAAGAATGGCCGCACACAAATTATTGCTTCCTTACAATTTTTCGGATTCGGACCGCAAAGCGCTCGACTTTGCCATTGACACTTTCGGTCATCGCGACGATATCGAGGTGACCCTCTTCCATGCCTACACGCCTCTTCCGTCCATAGAGGTCAGCAATGACACCGTCACCGGAAGGCTGAAGCAGAATGTCGCCTATCTGAACCAAAAGGTGTCGGAACTGGAGGCGGCGCTGCTCGGGGTAAAGGAGGAACTTGTCCGACGTGGCTTCTCGGATGAAAAGGTCAAGTTGAAGTTCAAACCCCGCAAAAAAGAAATCGCCGCGGAAATTATCGATTTTCACACCGGCGAAAAGTTCACTCTGCTGGTCTTGAATCGAAAGCCCGGCAGAATCGGACGTTTTTTTACCGGAAGCGTTCACACAAAAGTAGCCGCGGCCCTGCGGAATGCAACCGTCTGCATCGTCTGCTGAAAACCGGTTTCAACATTTATTGGGTTGGCACAAGCAAAGGAGGCATCCCATGGGTATTGAGGAAAAAATCGATATAGACGTATTCAAAGTGGTCACCCGTGCGATCGCGGAGGCCGAAAACCTGGAATTGATGACCGGGCGCCTGGCCCAACTCCTGGTCGCCGCTCTGGGGATCAAAGGGTGCAGCATTTTTGCCCTGAACCACGAGACCGAAGAGTTGGAAACCCTGGGCAGCTTCGGGCTCAGCGTCGGGTATCTCAATAAAGGACCGGTGCTGTCGGCCAAAAGCATTGCCCGGACCGTGAGAGGCGAGCCGATCGTCGTGGCCGACATTTCCCGATCCGATCTCCTGCAATACCCGCAGGAAGCAAAAGTCGAAGGCGTGCGGGCCATCGTCTCGCTGCCGATCACCCTGCACGGCCGGGTGATCGGTGCGTTACGGTTGTATCATTACGAGGTCTGGGAGCTTTCGGATCGCGATCTGGACTCGTTGATGCTGCTCTCCGAAATCATCGGGCTGGCCTTGATGTACACCCGCCTGCGGTATGCGCTGCTGTCGGTCAAAGAAACGACCAACGAGATTCACACGGTCTGGCTCGAGCCTTACGGGGGATGAGCCGTCGGCCTCATGGACACGGCTGCTTTCGTTTACCTTTCAATAAAAAATCCCGCCCCCGGGGAAATGGAGGCGGGATTTTTTCAATGGATTCTTTTCAGTAGGCGCTCCCCTTGACGATCAGGGAAACACCTCCTTGGGCTTGGTGGTGTCCCCGGTGGCGTTGGGATAATCCGGGAAGATGTAGGCCTTCTGATTGGTGTCTATCAGGTGGCGCGCCTCCTGCATGAATACGTTGTAGCGCTTCTTGCACTCGTAGAACCCGTGCCACCAGGCATAATCGGGCGCCATCATGGCCGAGCCCATCCGCGCCCGCCGGCCCTCGTGGTGCCACAGCTCGTAGAACTCCACCTCCAGTTGTTCGTCGAAGAAGCGGGTCTTGTCGAGCAGGCCCTTGCCGTAAAGGTCATCGAGCATCTTCTTGGTGGGTGAAAAATAAACGTCGTTGTACTCCGCCACGACCTTGTCGAGCTGGAAGTAGTGGTCATCCACCCATTTCTTGCCGTGGCACTGGCCGCAGATCTCCTTCATCTTGTTTCGTTCGGTCTCCCAGTTGGTCTTGGCCGGCAGTGCCGCGAAATCCGACGGCCGGACGGTCAGCGGCGCCTGCAGCTCCCAGGACAGGCGTTCGGTGACATCGTGCGTTGTCAGGGTCTTGCCCGCACCGGACATGTGGCAGGTCGCGCAGGTGGGGCCGCGGTAATCGACCCCCGCCGTCCAGGTCCCCGGTGCGGCCGTCCAGTTGTAGGTGTCGCCGAAAGCGGCATAGATGTCACCGTGTTTGGATTCGGTGAAGATCTCGATCTGGGGGTGATCGGGGCCCAGGTGGCACTGGCCGCAGGCTTCCGGCTTGCGCGCATCCATGACCGAAAACCGATGGCGCGTGTGGCAGCTGGTGCAGCTGCCCTTGCTGCCGTCCAGGTTGACCCGGCCGACACCGGTGTTGGGCCAGGTTTCCGAGGCCAGCGCCCCGTCTTTCATTTTAAGCACCGTCCCGTGACAGCGGTAGCAGCCGGAGATGCGCTCGAAATCGCTGTTCATGCCCTTGTTGAGCCAGGGATCGATCTTCCAGATGATCTCGATCGTGTTGGCGTGCTTGCTGCGGCTGTACTGCGTGGCCTCGTCCGGGTGGCAGCGCGAGCAGTCCTTGGGAGTCACCACGCCGGCCACCGGCACCTTGTAATCCGGGGTGCCGTATTTCTGGTCGGAGCGCTGGTATTGCTTGTAGTGCTCCTGGCTGACATCCGCGTCGGTTTCCTCGGCCTGGTGACAGTCGAGGCAGGTGATGTTGGCGGAGGCATGACGGCTGCCGGCCCAATCGGTGAACAGGCCGGGGTGCTCCGCCTTGTGGCACTCGATGCAGGCCGCCGCCTCCTTGGGAACCGCCCGCTCGATCCTGTACTCCTTCGCTTTGGGCACATTGGCCGCCAGCAATTGGTTCGAGAAGGAACCGGCTGCCACAACAACGGTCAGAGCCATGACAAGAATTGCGCCTGACATTTTCATTGCACGCCCCCCTTTGAATCCCCTGAAGTGAATTGATCGGCGGTGGACTCGCTCAAAAACAACCTGCCGTTTTGGTGGTCGAAGCATCCCGTCCGGCTGCCGGTGCAAAACCTCGGAATATCGAGACATTCCCGCGATTTTACGCCCTGGCGAACGGGCACCGCATCCCCCGAAATCACCCTGCAATTTTTTAGCGACCCCTCACCGCGGGTTTACAACCCCGTGCCGCGGTATGTTTCCTGGTACTGTTTGTAGCGGTAGACCGCGCTCTGCGTGTGGACCAGGTTGCGGTGACAGTCCACGCACTTTTTTTCGTTTCCGGGCAGCGAATAAAGAACCGACCGGTGCGCCAGCATGGCGCCCCTCTTGTTCGGGATGTATAGAATATTGCGATGGCACTTCTGGCATTGTTCGTTTTTGAAGGAGGCGTAGGCCTTCTGGCGGTTTTTCTCGTGGTCGTATTCGTCCAGGGTGAAGAAGTGGACGAACACGTCCTTGATGCCGTGGGCCGTTTTGGTGTAGAAAAAATCGACGGTGTCGTGCGGGGCCGGAAGGTGGCAATCCATGCAGTCGGCCACGAACCCCTGGGCGTTGTTGACGTGGGTGGATGTTCTCCAGGTGTTGTAGGCAAACTGGATCTCGTGGCACGAGGCGCAAAACTTGGGGGTCGAAGTGCGCACCATGGTGTAGTAGGCCATGCTGAAAAGCGGAAAGGCAATCAGAATTCCCGCGCCGACCAACAGAACACCCATCGTGTATTTGCTTTTCATGGCGAGTCTTTCTGAACGGGAGGGGGTGGGGCGCGATGCCGGACAAGAGACTGTCTGCGGCGCAAAAAAATGAAGTGGCCGCCACACGCCGGATCGCAATGCTTCAATACATATATAAAAAATTCAATTTTGTAAAGATCGGACGATTCCGGCCCGGCTTTTTTTGACAACCGCTGCCGGCTGGTATAAATTTTAAGCGTCATTGGATAGTCTCTCTTGTACTCATCGATGGAGCACCGTCATGGGCCATCCGAAAGAACACCGCGAAGCGGCGTGCAAAATGGAAGTGGCCGGGGACTCGCACCAGCGGGACCGGCTGTCGTCCGTGGTCGAAAGAATCATTTCCGACTGCGCCGGTGATAGGTGTTTCACGCATGTCGACTTCGAGCCGATACCCTCCAAGCGGGCGGTCATCGACATCATCGAAAAACTGCGCGAAGTGATCTTTCCGGGCTATTTCACCCGCGAAAAGCTCGATCCCGTCAACCTGAAATATTACATGGGCCAGACGGTATCGGTCATCTTCGACATGATATCCGAGCAGGTGACCCTCAGCATCCGCCACGACTGTTTTCGCTATGACAAACCCTGCAGCGAATGCCGCGACCGCGGGCAGGAGGTGGCCCTGGCGCTGCTCCAGGAAATCCCGGCGATCCGCGAGATTCTCGCCACCGACATCCGGGCCGCATATGATGGCGACCCGGCCGCACGCAGCACCGATGAAATCATCTTCAGCTACCCGGGCATCCTGGCGATCACCATTTACCGGATCGCCCACAAGCTGCACGAACTCGGCGTGCCGCTGCTGCCGCGGATCATGACCGAACATGCCCACAACGTCACCGGCATCGACATTCACCCCGGCGCCCACATCGGCCGGAGCTTCTGCATCGATCACGGCACCGGCATCGTCATCGGCGAAACGTGCGTGATCGGACGCAACGTGCGGATTTACCAGGGCGTCACCCTCGGGGCGCTTTCACTGCCGAAAGACGCCGGAGAAAAGCTGCGAGGCCGGAAGCGCCACCCGACGATCGAAGACGACGTCATCATCTACTCGGGAGCGACGATCCTGGGCGGGGATACCGTCATCGGCGCCCGCTCTGTCATCGGCGGCAATGTCTGGGTCACGCAGAGCGTGCCGCCCGACACGAAAGTCGTCATGGAGCCGCAGCAGCAGAGATTCAACTGACCGGGAGCGCCACCAGGACAAAACCAGAAACTCGAAACGTGGGGTTGGAAACTCGACACTGGAAACTTGAAACTTGAAACTTGGGGCTTGAAACTTGAAACTGGTTGCTGGAAACTCGACACTGAAAATGTGTAACTGGAAATTAAATGTTCAAAACCATACGACGCACTCCGAAGCACTACCCACCACACACCAACAACCGTGCCTCGCAACCCGCAACCCTAAGCACCAAATACAAAACACCAACCACCAAACACTAAACACCAAGCACTAAACACCAAACACTAAATACCAAACACTAACATCAGGATCTTCTCATGCGCTATTTCACAAATATCGGTGCTACGGTCGGTTCCACCCCGCTGGTGCGTTTGAACCGG
>JBAPWQ010000359.1:0-10795 GCA_049283795.1 Desulfobacterales bacterium
CCGACCGTAAAATCCCAGCGGGTTGTCAGGGCTTTGCTTTTGCACCGCACCGTTTCGGTCTCGAAATCAAAGATGACCGCATCGGTATAGGTGCCGCCGGCATCGATTCCCAATCCCGAGTGCAGGGCAATGGATTCCTCAGGGGTGCCGCCGTCAAAGATCTCCACGCGTTCCTGAACAAGGGCTGTATCCATGCTCCCGGCAGCGCATGCAAGCCCCTTGTGCAGCGGATGGAAGATAATGACATGTCTTGGAGGAACAACCAGTATTTCATCCGTAGTCTCTGCGGTGGTCAACAAGAGCCTCAGCAGTCGTGTGTCCCCCTTCAGTTCCTGGTACTTCCAGTTGTTTTCTTCCGCCATTTTCATGGCGCGGCGGCGGGCCTTGCCGCGGGTCTCTCCCAGTCCCGTATCGATATAAGCGGCGCGCTGGTAATTGAAACGCCAACTGTTGAGAAACGCGAAGGTTTCTTCGGCGTGTCGGGCGCCGTATCGATCCACCAGTTGGTCCATAAAAATTTTTGTATCGCCCATCCAGGCATACGGGCGGTTATGTTCTTCGGAATCGCCCTTGCCGGCCAGCCAGCCTTCGGTAATGTAATACGTGCCGGGATAGCGCCTGAACTGCTCCTGGTAGAGGTGGTCGCCGCCGAGAAACAAGGAGATGCAGTCGTGAACGCGCGGGATGTTCAGGGGAATATCTTGCGCCTGAATTCCCACCGTTCCGCGGCCGCACACCCCATATCCTATGACGATGCGATCCCAATTGCCGGATCGCGATGCCCGCTCCACGGCCGTTTGCAGCCGCTGACACAGTTGGTCGGGGTGTTCGTGCAGCCCCCCGGGCAGAAACTCGGTTCCCACGGCAAGCTGCAGCTGCCCGGCAGCCTGTTCGATGTCCCTGGCCAGTACGCTACAGGCAATGATGTAGATTCTTTCCGTAGTCATTTCTTATGATAGTCGCCACAAAGGGTCGTCATGCCCCACTCACGGAATCCGTCCTATTTGTCCGTTACTACAAGATACCCTTTGGGGTTCGTTTTTTTTCGTCCTTTGCGGGGCGCCGCCAAGACCAAAACACCCATGACGACCAGCAGGGCACCGGCCACTTCCAGGTCGGTGAGGACTTCCCCCAGAAAAAAGCGGGCGTAAAAGACCGCAAAAGCGATCTCGGACATCACCAGGATCGTGGCGACGCCGGCCGGGAGGCGCCCCAGGCCAAAGGTGTAGGCAAAGAACGCGGCAACGGTGGAGATGCCGATCAATCCCGCGAACTGCAGGCAGGCCTTGACGGGCAGCGACGTTGGCCAAAAACTTCCCGTGAAAAGCTGGAAAGGCAGCAGGACCATAGCCGCGATACCGAAGGCCCAGGTCAGCGTGACCACGGCGCTGTGGCTCGACCGCAGTCTTTTGCCGAAGAGGCTCCAGGCGGCGTAAAATACCGGGACGAAAAACCCCACCAGAATGCTGGTGGCGGTGACGTTCGGGGCGCCGGCCCGCAGCAGCCCGGACACCAGGAGCGTGCCGATTCCGATGAGCAGCAGCGAAAAGAGTTTCAGACCGGTGAGCGGTTCTTTCCAGATTATGCGGGCCGCAACCAGAACGATGGCCGGCATGGCCGCCTGCTGAACGGTAGTGATGGCCGCACCGTTGAGCAGATACCCTAAATTAAGCACAACGTGAAAACTCCCCAGGCAAATCCCCATGGCAACCAACCAGGGCCAGGCCGATTTCGGCACCATGATGCGGCCGCGTTCAAAAATCCGGGCCAGAAAAAAAAACACCGCAAATGCAGCGGTATCCCGCCAGAAGGCCAGGTTCAGGGGCGAGACCGGCGCAGAGGAGAGGATCAGCTTGACGAATATCCCCGAAGCGCCCCAGCAGGCCGCTGCCGCCAGGACGGCCATGATGCCGGAAACAGTTAGGCGAGCCGGGCTGAGGGAGGATGGCGCCATTGTCTTCCGTGCGGATTAAACGTAATCACCGAAAATATTCCCAGCGGTATCACACCGCCAGGGGGTTATCAATTCAAAGGAAAGCGCTCCGGGCAATCCTCTGTGATAACAAGTACTCTGGTGGACTGCGCCGGGTGACCGCATCTGCCAGCGCAGCATCTGCGGGTCGGGCTTCACTCCGCGGCACAGCTGATCGCCGTCGGCTTCACCCGCGGAATCGCGGTCCGGCCATTATAGGCCGTGTTAATGCCGCGCACCGTCACCGCGGCCAGCACCAGGGTACCCCCAATAAACGCCCACATGCCGGGAGCCTCTCCGGTGGCCAGAAAGACCCACATGGGATTGATCAATGCTTCGATGGAAGGGATCAGGACCGATTCGAGCGCCCGGACTCGCTTGATCGCATAGGAAAAGACCGCATACCCGGCGCCCAAAGAAATGATCCCCAAGCCCGCCAAACCAAGCCAGTCCAATGACGTGGGCACCTGCCGGAACATGAATGGCAGGCACAGTCCCGCGGCCATGAAATTGCCCAGGGCGATGGGCCAGGCGGTTGATGCGCTGCGGGATTTCCTCAGAAAAATCGCGGCGCCGGCCCAGAAGACTGACCCCATAATGGCGACCAGGATGCCCAGAGTGCCGCGCAGGGAAAGGTCGTCCATGAAAAACAGGCCGATGCCGGACAGGACCAGCGACAGAAAATACCAGTCCTGCCTGCGGGTGGCTTCACCGAGCATTTTGGGCGCCAGAACGGCCACATAGACCGATGCGGCATACTGGAGCACGATGGCGTTGGCGGCCGTGGTGAGTTTGGTGGCGACCACGAAGCAGATGCAGCACAGGCCCATGCAGGCGGCCGCGCGCAGCGCGTTGGCGCCCCAGGAGATTTTCACCTCTTTCCTGCACAACAGCAGGATAACCCCGCCGGCAATCAGGCTGCGCCAGCCGGCAATGGCCAGGGGATGCAGCGTGACCAGTTTGATGAGCACCCCGCTGGTGCTCCAGAAAATGGCCGCTGAAAAGAGCATCAGGATGGCCAGTCGGTTTTCGTTCACGGCAGTGAGGCCTTTAATTGAAGAATAAATCGATAGGAATACCCCGTTAAATGGTCTGTGCTATTTCCAGCTTTTTTGCATCTCGTCCAACGCCTTGATGGTTTCTTCTGGCAGCGGTTCGGGGTGATGCGCCATCTTTTTAAGGGTCACTTCCTGCAAGCGTTGCTCGAATGTTTTGGCACCGGCCGCCTTCCATTGGTCGTGGACCATGCGTTCGAAAATTTCGGAGTACTTGATCTTCCTGAAATGATCCATGGTGTGGGCATCCTGGAGATAATGTCCGCCCGGACCCACACGGTGGATGACATCCAGGGCCAGAGTCTCTTCGGTGACCGGGATACCTTGCATGAAGTGGTTCACCGCGTCGACGATGTCATGGACCAGAACCATGAACTCCGGGGAGGCCACGGAACCATGGTCCATCCAGCTGCTGCAGTCGTGGACGAGACCCGACCCGGCTGCGGCGGCCGAAAGGATTTGAAGGGCCGCTTCGGCCCCGGCCTGGGCGTCGCAGGACTTGGCGTCCGTGGCACCGGCGGTGCCGAAAAAGGGCAGCCGGTAATACTGGGCCATTTGGGCCATGGCCGCGGTCATCAAGCTCATCTCCACGGCACCGTAGGAGAAGATGGTGGTGCGCATGTCCATGATAGTGGTAAAAGCGCCGTAGATGAAGGGCGCACCGGGATTGACCAGCTGGTGGACCACCAGGCCGCTGAGGGACTCAGCGCTGGCCTGGACCAGTGCCCCGGCAAAGGTGGCCGGCGCGCTGCCGCAGCACTGGGGCGCCGGGAAATTGATCAACGGGATCCGGTTTTCGGCGCAATAAATGAGCTTGTCCATGGCCGGATCGAAATAGACCAGGGGCGAAATGGGCTCCGAGTAGTGGACCACGGTGGGGGCCTCATCGAACATCTCCTTGCCGCCGCACAGCAGCAGCGCCATTTCGTAAGTGTCCTTGACGCTGTTGGTGTCCTTGCAGCAGAAAACCAGGGGCTTTTCACAGTGCTCGAACACGTTGCGGGCGATGACCCGGTCGGCAATGTCGGCCGGCACGTCTTCGGCCATGCCGATGGTCATGCACCACTGGAAGTTGGGCAGGGCGTCGCACAGGGCGGCGGTAACCTTGACGTGCTCGCTGATGAAACGCGTGCGCTTGTGGGTTTGAGGGTCCAGGTAATCGACACAGTCCAGGCTGGGTCCGAAAAAGCTCTTGTCCAGCTCCAAAAATACGGTTCGTTTGCCGGTTCGCGTTCCCAGCACGATGCGGGAAGGGGCTTTGCGGATGGCATCTTCCACCAGCCACCCGGGGATCTTGACCCGGTCGCCGTTGATCCGGGCGCCTGCTGCCGAAAGAATTTCCAAGGCCCTGGTATGGGTGATCTTCACCCCCGTGCGCTGCAGCACATCCAGCGTGGCCTCATGAAGCTGGGCGATCTGAGCTTCATTGATGACTTGGAGGCGCGGTTTGAAGTAAAGTTCGTCCGACGTCATTCCCATGATATGTCTCCTTAAAAAAAACAGTGGCCGAGAACTATCGAACCGAGACAACCGGGCAGGGTGCATTCAAGATGACGTGGCGAGCGTTTGAACCGAACACCAGCTTGCCGACCTTGGACCGGTGTTTGATGCCGACAAAGATTTGGTCGACCCGGTGCTCTGCGGCGAACCCCAGGATGTCTTCACCGGGGGCCATGTTCCGTATCAGCAAATGGCCTTCGCACCGGACACCTTCATTGTTGACAAGCTCTTCGGCTTTCTTCAACTGCATTTCAGCCTCTTCGATTTCCTTCCTGGATTCCTTGTGCTCGCCGTAAAGAGACGTCACCACAACAATCGTGGCCTGAAAAACCTTGGCATGGGAAACGGCTGTTTTAAGGGCATTCAGCGCCGCATTCGATCCATCGTAAGCTACGAGAAATTGCATTGTTTTCTTCCTGTTTAGGATGCCCTATTCGCAGAGGCAGGGGTTACGGGCAGCGCCGGTTTCATCCAGCCGGTTGAGTTTGGGCAGCAAGGGGGCCCGGTGCAGGAGGTCCGGATCTTTTTCGGCTTCTGCGGCGATCGCCCGCATGGCGTCGATGAAAGCGTCCAGGTTCTCCTTGGGTTCGGTTTCTGTGGGCTCGATCATAATGGCCCCGCTGACCACCAGCGGGAAGTAGATCGTCGGGGGATGAAACCCGTAGTCCATCAGCCGTTTGGCGATGTCCAGCGTGGACACTTTGAAAGCGGACTGCTTCTGATCGGTAAAAACGCACTCGTGCATGCACGGCCGGTCATAAGGAAGATGATAGCTCTCCTTTAGCCTGGTCTTGATGTAATTGGCGTTCAGCACCGCCATCTGGCTGGCCTGTTTGAGCCCTTCGGCACCCATGCTGAGGATGTAGCTGCAGGCCTTGATCTGCACGCCGACGTTGCCGTAAAACGCGTGCAGCTTCCCGATCGTATCGGGAAAATCGTTTGAAAGCAGATACTGGTCCTTCTCGAAGACGACCCGCGGTACCGGAAGAAATTTCTCCAGTTCTTTGGTGACGCAGACCGGGCCGCTGCCTGGGCCGCCGCCGCCATGGGGAGTGGAAAAGGTTTTGTGAAGATTGAGGTGAAGAATATCCACGCCTGCGGCCTGCATGTCGATGATGCCCATGACGGCGTTCATATTGGCGCCGTCACAATAAACGAGGCCGCCCTTGGCATGCACGATTTCGGCCACCCGCTGGATGTTGTCCTCGAACAGGCCGAGAGTGTTGGGGTTGGTCACCATGATGCCGGCCGTATCTTCATCCATCAGTTCGCCGATGACCTCCGGCGACAGAATGCCCTGTGCATTGGATTTGACCGGGATCGATTTAAACCCGCACAGCGACGCACTGGCCGGATTGGTCCCGTGGGCGGTGTCGGGGATCAGGATCTTGGACCTGGGCTGGCCTTTGTGGGCATGATAGGCGTGGCAAATCAGCATACCGGCCAGCTCGCCATGGGCGCCGGCCGCCGGTTGAAGGGAAACGGCATCCATGCCGGTGACCTCGGCCAGATAGTGCTGCAAGTCAAAGAGCAGCTGCAGAATCCCCTGTGACAGCCGGGTGGGCACCAGCGGATGGGCCGCCGCGAACCCCGGCAGGGCGGCCTGCCGTTCATTGGTCTTGGGATTGTACTTCATGGTGCACGATCCCAGGGGATACATGCCGCTGTCGACCCCGAAATTCCACTGCGAGAGCCGGGTGTAGTGACGCACCACATCGACCTCGGACAGATCGGGAAAATCGGGCGGGCCACCCATGAGCTTCTCGTCCAGGGGGGCTTCTTCGATATCGCGCCGGGGCATCGAAAACCCCGTTCTGCCCCGCACGCCTTTTTCCCAGAGAAGCGGCTCATTGAATATCAGACCCTTGGTTCCAACGGTTTCTTTCATGCGGCCACCTCCTCGATAAGTGTGTCCATGTCCTGCCGGCTGAATGTCTCCGTCACGCAGAAAAGATGGCAGCCGGCCAGCTCCGGGTAATAAGGAGCCAACGGAAGACCGGCCACGATCTTTTTCGTCAGCAGGTCGTGATATTTGCGCCCGAATCCGGCCGGCAGTCTGACCACGAATTCATTGAAGGTCGGCGCATCGAACGGCAGGCTCAGCCCGGCCTGAACCATCCGCTTTTTGAGATACGCCGCTTTGTCGTAATTGAGCGTCGCCAGGCCCCGCAAGCCGGTGCCACCCAGCGAGGCCATGTACATGGCCGCCGTGGTGGCGCACAGGCCTTGATTGGAACAGATGTTGCTGGTCGCTTTTTCGCGCCGGATGTGCTGCTCTCTGGTAGCCAGGGTCAGGACGAAGCCCCGCTTGCCGTCCCGGTCCACCGTCCGGCCGACCAGCCGGCCCGGCATGCTGCGCACGTAAGCTTTCTTGGCGGCGAACATTCCCAGGCCGGGGCCTCCAAAGGACTGCGGGATCCCGAAGCTCTGCCCTTCTCCGCAGGCGATATCGGCCCCCAGGCGGCCGGGTTTCTTCAGCAAGCCATAGGCCAACGGTTCGGTGAAACAGGCCACCATCAGCGTTTTGGGGTCCGCATGGGCTGTAAGGGCAACGCTTTCCAGGTCCTCGATGCAGCCGAAAAAGTTGGGCGATTGAACGGCGACGGCGGCGAGGTCGGATATATCGGATAACGCCGCCAGATCGCTGCGGCCGTCGGCTCGATACGGCAGTTCGATGATCTCGTAACCCGTGGGCTTGAAATAGGTGTCGACCACCTGGCGATAGTTCGGGTGGATCGCCCTGGAGACCGCCACCTTGTTGCGGCGGCTGATGCGGATGGCCATCAGGAGGGCTTCGGCCAGCGCCGAAGCGCCGTCATACATGGAAGCATTGGCCACATCCATGCCTAGCAGACGCGTCACAAGGGATTGGTATTCGTAAATCGCCTGCAGCGTGCCCTGGCTGATTTCCGGTTGGTAAGGCGTGTAGGCGGTGGAGAATTCGGAACGACCCAGCAGGTAGGACACCGATGCGGGAACATGGTGCTGATAGCTTCCGGCTCCTGCGAAGACCTTGTAATGCTGCAAACCCGACACCTGATCGGCCAGGTTGTCCATGTGCTGGTTCAATTCCCATTCGGTCATGGCCGTGGGAAGCTTCATGGGGTTCTTGCGGCGGCATTCGCTCGGAATTGTCGCAAACAAATCGTCCATGCCGGCTGCGCCGATCACTTCCAGCATGGCGGCGATCTCCTGCTCAGTATTGGGAAGATAGCGCATTATCAAAGTCCTTTCAGCATCTCGACGTAAGCGTCCTTGGACATCAGGGCCTCGATTTGGGCCGGATCTTCGGGCTTTACTTCTACCATCCAGCCGTCCGTGTAGGGGGCGGTGTTGACCAGTTCGGGCGCCGCCTCAAGTCCTGCGTTAACGGCCACCACCTCGCCGCCCACCGGCATGAAAAGTTCCGACACGGCCTTGACCGATTCCACGCTGCCGAACGCTTCCTTTTGGCTGAACGTGTCGCCGACCCGCGGCAGTTCCACGTAAACGATGTCGCCCAGCTGATCCTGGGCATAATCCGAAATACCGATTTTGACCGTGCCGGTGTCCTTGCGCACCCATTCGTGGTCATCGGCGTAAAGTACATCTTCCGGTAGGTTTAACTGGGTGATCTCCTTCATGGCTTGCGTCTCCTTGCTGGGCCCTGCGGGCCATTGTCTTGAAAAAATACTCCTACATCATCTCCCCGAGGGGCTTGCGAGCCGTTCGATCGGGGCGGACATCGTTGGCGATAGAGACCGGCAGCTTTCGGCGGTTGTCTTTAAGCCGTACCGTGTCACCGACCGACAGCGCGGTATTCACTTTTATGAAGCCGCAGCACAACCCTTTGGGTTTGAACCCCCGCGGTTTGTCGGGGCTGGCGATGCTGTAGATCCGGTCGCCCGCCAGGCCGATGGCCATGTCGGTGGCACAGGTGAGAACCGTCCCGATTTCTTTGTCGCGGGCATCGAGAACGACGGGTCCATCGGCCACGGAAACCTTGCGCAAGTCCTGGCCCACGAAGGCATAGGTGTATTCGGACCTTCCGGCGGACAGCAACGCCTGGCTGCCGACAAACGACTTGGTGAAGCCGCTGCGGTCCGCATTGAACGGCAGGGCGAATTGCCAGGGGTGGTTGATGAATCTCCAGGGCCCGATATCCTGGTGGGACAGCGGCAGCACCGCGCCGGCCCGCAGCGAATCGCGCGCCGCCAATCCGCAGACCGTCAGGCGATGTGAAGAACCGGCTTCCAGGAGCATGTCCCACACGTCGGGCAAGTGCCGCGGATCCGTGAAAATCTCGAATCCGAATTCTCCGGTGTAGCCCGTGCGCGAAAGCAGGATCGCCGTGCCGCTTTTTAGTGTCACCCCATCCGGGCCGGCAGCAGCCGGATCGAAATGGCCCTTGAAGCTGAAGTAGGGCATGCGGTCCAGAACTCTGGTCGGATCCGCCAGGATTTTGGCCAGGATTTTGGCAGCCAGGGGCCCCTGAAGATCGATTTTGCCCAACCGATCCGTCCGATCGGTGATGGTCGCCTCACGATCGTGCTTGTATTCGGTCAGATGGCGGACGATGGCCGCACCCATTCCGGCGTTGACCACTGCCATGTAAGCGTCGTTTCCGCTTTGGTAGATGATGGAATCGTCGATGACCTCTCCGGCTTCGTTCAAAAAGGCGCCGTAGACACAGCGTCCGGCAGACAGCACCGATTTGGCCGAACCGACGCAGGCCGCCAGGTTCTGCGTAAAGGTTTCCTGTAAAAGGTCGAGCGTCCCCGGGCCGTCCACGCTCAGGACGGCCATGTGACTGGTATCGAACAATCCGGCGGCGGTCACGACCGCCAGGTGCTCCTCTTTGGCAGATGCATACCAAAGCGGCATCCGGTATCCGCCGAAGGCCGACATGGTGGCGCCCCTGGCAACGTGCCAGGCATAAAGTGGTGTCGTCTTGCTGGATTGTTCCATATTGGGCCTTTCCGTCTTAGACGAGGGTGGGATTGCACAATTTTTTCAAGTCCCAGGCCTTGATCTTGAAGGATTTGTCGTGAACCCCCGGGTTGAAGAAAACGTATTCTTTTTTGGTCAGGTCCTTGTCCATGAAGATCGGCAAGTCGGTCAACTGCCCGAACGGTGGAACGCAACCCACCTCACAGCCGACCTTCTCCAGGACTTCCTCGGGTTTGGCGAAGGAGACTTTCTTGGTTCCGATACCGGCGGCAGCTTTCTTCCAGTCCACTTTTTTGTCTCCGGGCATGACCATGACCACCATTTTCTTCTCCTTGGTCAGGAGCACCAGGGATTTGACCGTTTCCGCTTCGGTCACGTTCAGGGCCGCCGCCATGGTGGGATTGGTGTAGACCGGTTCGTGTTCGAAAATTTCATAGGCGGTCTTGTTCTTCTGCAGGATATCGACAATCTTTTCTTCTGGTGTCATGACGTCCCCTCCCATCGATCTGATGTAGATGTATTTGACTGGTTTCAAAGCTTTCGATCAGGTTGAAAATGTCCATGGGATAAACTCCCCCAGGCGATCACGTCACCTGTCTATCGCCCGGATGTGAGACTTTCCAGGTCATCTTCACCGCCCAGGGCCTCATCGACGATCTCGACGATGTCCTTGACCACCACGTCGGCGCCCTCGTCCCGCAGGCCGTCTGAAATCATGGTGGCGCAAAACGGGCACGCGACGGCGACCGTGGCGGCACCGGTTCCGACCACCTCCCGGGCCCTTTCTATGTTGATCCGCTTGCCGATCGTCTCTTCCATGAACATGCGTCCGCCGCCGGCGCCGCAGCAGAAGCCCTTTTCGCGGATGCGCTGCATCTCGGTCAATTGGCCGCTGTTAATAGACCGCAGCAGATCGCGGGGCGGCTGGAGGATGCCGTTCCAGCGCCCCAGGTAGCACGAATCGTGGAAAGTCAGGGTGCCCGGGCTATTGCCGTGGGGCCTCAGGCGTCCCTGCTTGAGCAAGTCGAAGAGAAACTCGGCGTGGCTGACCACCGGGAAGCCGGCGCCGAACTGCGGATATTCGTTCTTGATAATATTGAAGCAGTGCGGACACCCGGTCAGAATTTTCTTCGGTTTGTACTGGTTGAGGGTCTCGACATTTTGCCGGATCAACATCTGGGCCAGGTACTCGTTGCCGGCCCGCCGGGCCATATCGCCGTTGCAGGCCTCTTCCGGTCCCAGAATGGCGAAGTCGACTCCGGCGCGCCGAAGCACCCGCGCCATGGCCTGGGAGATCTTCTTGCCCCGGTCGTCAAAGGAACCGGCGCAGCCCACATAA
>JBAPWQ010000360.1:0-2987 GCA_049283795.1 Desulfobacterales bacterium
GTGCGTCTCGACCGGATTTGAAAGATCCGCCATATTGAATTTACAAGGCTTTAAGATAAAGATTTTGGCAAGGCCAGAGGGAGGCGGCTGTATAGCCATACGCCAACGACCGATACCAGCAGCCAAGATCTTTATCTTGAAGCCCTTACCTGCCTGCTGCCCGAGTACCTGAAAAAAAGGTGACGCCGTTTGGGGAAGAAACTGCCATTGACCATCGACCGCTGAAGGTGAACCGATCGCCATGGATGATATCAAACGATTCGAAGAGACCGCGCTGCTTTATGAGATCAGCAAGGCGCTCAACGAGCACCTGGATTTAAAGAAGTCTCTGTACAAAGTGCTGGACATCCTGTCCACGTCGCTGAAGATGGAGCGCGGCACGATCACGATCCTCGACCCGCTGCGCAACGAGATCCACATCGAGGTCGCCCACGGCATTTCCAAGAGCGCCGTCTCGCGGGTCAGGTACCAACTCGGGGAGGGGATCACCGGCCGTGTCATTCAGACCGGAAAACCGATCGCCATCCCCAAAATCAGCGAGGAACCCCATTTCCTCG
Organism: Desulfobacterales bacterium; assembly: GCA_049283795.1. GTDB lineage: Bacteria > Desulfobacterota > Desulfobacteria > Desulfobacterales > SG8-13 > JARFQH01. The sequence goes on from JBAPWQ010000360.1 coordinate 558, forward strand.
ACCGCACGGCCTCGCGCAAGTCCAGGGATTTCCGTGAACTCTCGTTTTTCTGCACACCCATCAAGAAAGGCAACCAGGTGGTGGGGGCCCTGAGCGTCGACCGCCTCTATGACGAAGGCTACAACCTGGCCGAAGGCAAGAAACTGCTGTCGGTGGTCGCCACCATGGTGGCCCAGCATGTCATCAACCTCGAGACCATCCAGCGCGAGAAGGATCAGCTGCGTGACGAGAACCGCAGGCTCAGGAAGGAACTGGAAAACAAGTACCGCATCACCAACATCATCGGCAACAGCAACAAGATGCGCGAGGTCTTTCAGATGATCTTCCAGGTGTCGAAGAGCAACGCCACGGTCCTGATCCGCGGTGAAAGCGGCACCGGCAAGGAACTGGCCGCCAACTCGATTCACTACAACAGCCTGCGCGCCAAAACCGCCTTCGTCAAGGTCAATTGCGCGGCCCTGCCGGCCAACCTGATCGAAAGCGAACTGTTCGGCCACGAAATGGGGGCCTTCACCGGCGCCATCAAACAGAAGCAGGGCAAGTTCGAAATGGCCAACAAGGGCACGATTTTTCTGGATGAAATCGGCGCCATCGGTCTGGATGTGCAGGCGAGCCTGTTGCGGGTGCTGCAGGAGAAGGAATTCGAGCGGGTCGGCGGCCACAAGAGCATCAAGACCGACGTGCGGGTCGTCGCGGCCACCAACAAGAACCTGGAAGAGGCCGTCGAGGACGGCTCATTCCGCGGCGATCTCTATTACCGGCTCAACGTGTTTCCGATCTACATGCCCCCGCTGAGAGAGCGCAAGACCGACATGCTGCTGCTGGCCGATCATTTCCTCGAAAAATATGCCAAGGAGAACGGCAAGGACATCCGCCGCTTTTCAACGCCCGCCATCGATATGCTCATGAACTATCACTGGCCCGGAAACGTCCGCGAGCTGGAAAACTGCATCGAACGCGCCGTGCTGCTCTGCGAGGAAGGGGTGATCCACAGCTATCACCTGCCGCCGACCCTGCAGACCGGGGTCGAGTCGGACACCCTGCCGTCGCTTTCGATGGACGAGGCCGTCGCCAATCTCGAGCGTGAAATGATCATCGATTCCCTGAAGAACACCCGCGGGAATATTTCCCGCGCGGCCGAAATCCTCCAGACCACGGTGCGCAAATTCGCCTACAAGGCCAACCGCTACGGCATCGACTTCCGTCACTACCGATAGTTTCCGTCCACGCCACCTGTGTATCGCCGCACCTTCCGCCGGGCGGGATGCGGTATTGCCCGATAAAAATTCTCTCGTATGGACGGAAACTGAAAAGGAAAAGGATAGTGCCTACCGGGTTAATCGCGCCATAGCGAGGTACAACAGGGCTTAACCGCCAACCGGCCAACCGACTCAACGGGCTCAACCGGCAAACCGGCTAAACCGGCCACCCGGCCCGCGCCCACAAGGCTGTGGGCGCAGGCCGGCGGGGCGACCTAAATGTCGTAGTAGAGGAAGAACTCGTGGGGATGCGGCCGCAGCTTGACCGGGTTGATCTCGTTTTCGATTTTATAGTCGACCCACATGTCGATCGCGTCCTGGGTGAACACCTCGCCCTTGAGCAGAAACTCCGTGTCGGCTTTCAGGGCCGCCATGGCCTCCTCGAGCGAGCCCGGCGCCGATTCGACCTTGGCCAGCTCCTCGGGCGGCAGGTTGTAGATGTTTTTGTCGAGCGGATCACCGGGATCGATCCGGTTCTGGATGCCGTCCAGGGCCGCCATCAGGATGGCCGAAAAGGCCAGGTAGCCGTTGCAGGACGGGTCCGGGGTCCTGAATTCGATGCGCTTGGCCTTAGGGGACGAGGAGTACATCGGGATGCGGACCGCGGCGCTGCGGTTGCGGCTGGAATACGCCAGGTTGACGGGCGCCTCGAATCCCGGCACCAGCCGCTTGTAGGAGTTGGTGGTCGGATTGGTGAAGGCGCACAGCGCCTTGCAGTGCTTCAGGATGCCGCCGATGGCATAGAGCGCTTCCTGGGAGACCCCGGCATATTTGTCGCCCGCGAAGGTGGTCTGGCCTTCCTTCCAGATGCTCAGGTGGGTGTGCATGCCGGTACCGTTGTCCCCGTAGAGCGGTTTGGGCATGAAGGTCACCGTGTGCCCGTGGCGATAGGCCACGTTCTTGAGCACGTATTTGAACCACTTCAACTGGTCGGCCATCTGCACCAGCGGCTTGAAGCGCATGTCGATTTCCGACTGCCCGGCGGTGGCCACCTCGTGATGCTGGGCTTCGATGTCGATGCCAAGGCCCTGAAGGGTGAGGACCATTTCAGTGCGCAAATCCTGAAACTTGTCCATCGGCGGCACCGGGAAATACCCTTCCTTGTGACGGGGCTTGTAGCCCAGGTTCGGGCACTCGTCGCGGCCCGAGTTCCAGATGCCCTCGATGGAGT
>JBAPWQ010000361.1:0-2929 GCA_049283795.1 Desulfobacterales bacterium
AAGATCATCGAAAAAGAGCCGCAACGCGCAGCGCATCTGTACGAGTTATTCATTGCCGCTTGCCACGAAAAAGCCGAAGAAATCGACGACTCGAGCGGCAATTTCGGCCAAGAAAACCGAAGAGAAGCTGAAACAGGTTTTGAAGAGCAGCCTTCGAGTTCGTTTCCGATTATCTTGAAGACGGCGGGCCGATCACCGAAGGGCTGGTCAGGGAAATACACATTGAGTTGCTGCGTCATGCTGTGACATCGAGCTTTGACACACTATGACAAAGACTATGACAAGCTGTGACATGAGGTGTGAAGCATTGGGAACCAAACCGCAAAGAGGTGTTGGATGAGGGACAAGGACAATCAATTCTCTACCATCGGTGTGTTGGTAGGAACCTTTTTTTTCGCCTTTTCGTTGACGCCCAGCCTTTTACCGCGCAATGACTTGATGCAAGGTGTCATCTCCGGCCTGTCGTTGACAGCAGGGTACGCGGTCGGCGTCTTCGTCCGCTGGCTTTGGGTTTACCTGGAGCTGCCGATGCCGCGCCCGCGGATTCAATGGTATATTAAGTTTTTTTCGGCTGCCGTCTGTACAGTCGTTGCGGCAGTCTTCCTGTGGCAGGCAACCGGTTGGCAAAACTCGATTCGCTCCATCATGGGAATGGAGGAGACAGCGGGCATGCGACCGCTGGTGGTCGGCGCGGTTGCATTGCTGCTTTTCATTGTTCTGCTGCTCGTCTCCCGGCTCTTCAGCCGGCTCTTTCTGTTCTTGTCACGCAGGCTGCAGCACTTCATCCCGCGGAAGGTTTCGCAGGTGCTGGGATTGCTGGGGGCGATCTTCTTGTTTTGGTCAGTGGTCAACGGTTTTATTTTCAAGATAGCGCTGCGGGCCGCCGACAGATCTTACCAGCAACTCGACGCCCTGCTCGATCCGGCGATCGAGAAGCCGACCAGCCCCTTCAAGACCGGCAGCACCGACTCCCTTATCGACTGGATCGATCTGGGGCGACAGGGTCGAATATTCGTCTCCTCGGGGCCAACGGCGGTGGAACTGCGTGCCGTCACTCCCAAACCTGTGTTGGATCCGCTCAGGGTGTATGTCGGTCTGAATAGCGCCGAGAACCCGCAAGCCCGGGCCAGGCTCGCCCTGCAGGAGCTGATCCGCGTGAATGCTTTCGCCCGTTCGGTGTTGGTGCTGATTACGCCCACCGGCACCGGTTGGGTGGATGCGGGCGCCATCGACACCGTCGAGGTCCTGCACCGTGGGGATATCGCCAGTGTCGCGGTGCAGTACTCTTATTTGTCCAGCCCTTTGACGTTGCTGTTCGAACCCGAATACGGCGCCGAAACGGCACGGGCCGTTTTCGATGCAGTTTACGGATACTGGACGAAACTACCCCATGACAAACGCCCGGCCCTCTATTTGCATGGCTTGAGCCTGGGATCGATGAACTCTGATGTGTCCTTCGATGTGTATGACATCATTGAAGACCCCTTCCAGGGAGCTTTGTGGAGCGGGCCGCCGTTCCGCAGCGAAACCTGGCAGGCGATGACCGCGCGGCGGGATCCTGGTTCACCGGAATGGCTGCCTCGTTTCCGTGGTGGTGCGGTGGTGCGCTTTGCCAACCAGGAAACGGGGCTCAAAGCGGGGAACGCCAAATGGGGGGCATTCCGCATCGCATTCCTGCAATACGCCAGTGATCCGATCACGTTTTTCGCACCCGGCACGTTCTACCGCAAACCGGACTGGATGAATGAACCCCGGGGACCGGATGTTTCGCCCGATCTCAGATGGTTTCCGATCGTCACGGGGCTTCAATTGCTTGCGGACATGGCCACCGGTTCGGCCCCTGTCGGTTTCGGTCATGAGTTCGCGCCCGAGCACTATTTCGATGCCTGGTTGGCGCTGACGGAGCCTGCGGGATGGAGCGATTCCGAGCTGGCGCGACTGCGGGCTTTGTTCGAAGATAATTAATTTCCGGGGCCACGAAAAAATTGCCGGATTGCCCAATACGGTATTGGGCCACATTGTGATCGATGAGAACCGCCTGACCGCCGAAGTCAATTCGGCCGAGCGTGCCACCACATTGCGCCGGGAGATCGATAACCGGCTGGGCGACGGCGGCCGATTCAATGTTGATGAGATTCAGGATCTGGATGCGATGCTGAGTAAACGCGACGCCGGGACCTCAGAGCGGGCATCATCAAAAGAACATGAAGAACTCATGCAGCATCCTGAAGTGCAGGCGCAGGTGGCCCAGATAAGGGGCAAACACTGGGAAACGTGGGCGGATCATGGTATCCCGGCTCTGGGAGGGCAATCCCCGAGGGATGCCGTAGAAAACCCCGACGGACGCGAAGCGGTGGAAGCGCTTCTGAAAGATACATCAGCCGTCTGAACCATTTTGCCAGAATACACCGGCCTGCGCAGCCGTTACCTCCGGCGCCGAGAAAGTGGCCATATCGCCCAGCATCACCTCGAAGCCGGTAAAATCGCTCCGCACCCAGGCAGCGTAGTTGCTGCGCACCGTAAGAACCGCCCGCAATTCCAGATCATCCCGCCCGTCTTCCACCATTATCAATCCGAGATTATATCCGTTGCGGCCCAGGCTGCGGTAGAATCTTTGAGCGTTCAGAACGCCTTGCGCCAGTGCCGACCAGTGCTCCTCGGTGGTCTCCTGCAAGGAGGTGATCCCGGGCAGAATGCCCCAAATCTCGAAGAAGCCTTCCGGTGCGAAGGCCGCCAACCACTGCCAAGGCCCGGTGGCACCAATCCAGCGTTGATTGCTCTGCTTCTCCTGAGCCACGTAATCGCCGAACAGCCGCGTGCCGAACAGCCGCCGGTGCTCGGCGGCGCGAGCCTGAAAAAACCGCTGATTGTTGGTCGGCGTGCGGTCGGACTGAACCTGCAAGTGGGGATGGAGCAGCGAGCCGCCGGC
>JBAPWQ010000362.1:0-9593 GCA_049283795.1 Desulfobacterales bacterium
CCGGCCGATTCGGCCGATTCCCTGACCGCCCGTTTCTCGACCTGGGTGATGCCGGAAGGAACGGCGATGATGATGCGCGGACGAACGAATGACCGACGGTTGTGGACCTTCTGGATGAAGTGCCGCAGCATCGCTTCGGTCACCTCGAAATCGGCGATGACGCCGTCTCTGAGCGGCCGGATGGCCACGATGCTGCCCGGGGTGCGGCCCAGCATGTGCTTGGCCTCGCCGCCGACGGCCAGGACCCGGTTTTTGGAGCGGCCGTCCATGCTGACGGCCACCACCGACGGTTCGTTTAAAACGATGCCCTTTCCCTTGACATACACCAGGGTGTTGGCGGTGCCCAGATCAATGGCCAGATCGTTCGAGAAGATACCTAAGATGCTGTCAAGAAAGAGATTCATGCGACCTCAATGGGACACCCGCGCGCAGGGTGCATTTATTTTTGGGGTTATTATACAAAAATTTTCCATGCTTCGCTACCAAAATTATACTGTTTTTACAAGAAAAAATGTCGGGCCAGCGCCGGCCGGCGGGGAATGCGGCACCCTTATGGCCGCCGCTGGACGCCAAAGCCTGCCAATCAAACGCATTACGTTTGATTGGCAGCATCAGAAGGCGCGGAAAGGACCGGCCGCATGGGCCGTCATCCGGCGCTCGATCGCGCCGCCAGGGTCTCCATCACGGCATCGTGCAGTCGGGGTCTGAAGCTCTTAATGCGGTCGTCGGTGCGGTGAGGGTGCACCCGGTTGGTCAACAGAATCACGCCGATCGATTGCCGCAGATCCAACCAGAAAGAGGTCCCGGTAAATCCGAGATGGCCGACGGTGGCGGAAGAGAAGAACCGGCCGCTGCTCGATCCGGTCTTGGACGGGGCATCGAAGCCCAGCGGCCGGCGGCCGGCGTCAGCTGGTCGCATAAAGGTTTGCACCACCCCGGCCGGCGGGAGCGCCGGCGGCGAATCGCCTAAAAAGGCTTGCCACAGGGACGTCAGAAGGATGTGAACCGCCCCGGCGCTGCCGAAAAGACCGGCGTGCCCGGCGACGCCGCCCAGGGCGAAGGCGTTGTCGTCGTGGACGAGGCCCTCCAGAAGACGCCGGCGCCAGGGGCACAGCTCGGTGGCGGCCACGTCGGAAAAAATCCTCGGCGCGGCCAGATCGACGAAACACAGCGGCGGTCCGCCGCCGTTTAATCCCAAAGGCGCATAGAGCGCCTCGCCGACAAAGCGGTCGAGCCGTTTGCCTGACAGCTCCTCAACCAGCTCACCGAGAACCATGAAGCCCAGGTCGCTGTAGAGTTCGGCCCGGCCGGGGCCGCAGGCCAGCGGGGTCCGGGCGATCGCCGCCAGCAGGGACTTCCGGCGCGCCGCGGGCGGCAGCCGGACCAGGTCGATATAAAAGGGCAGATAATCCGGCAGGCCCGCGGTGTGGTCGAGAAGCTGCCGCACGGTAATGTCCGCCTTGTCGGTCCCCTCGAAAACATCCAGCAGGGACGCCAGCCGGTGCTCGAGCGCCAGGCGGCCGTCGGCCACCAGCCGCATGAGCGCCGGCGCCGTCGCCAGCGGTTTGGTCAGCGAGGCCAGATCGAAAACCGTATCGACGGTCACCGGCCTGCGGGTGAACCGGTTGGCGAGCCCGCAGGCGAAAAGATCTTCAATGGCGCCCCGCCGCGAAACCAGAAGCACGCCGCCGGGAAAGACCCCTTGCGAAACGGCTTGCCGCATCAAGTCATGCACGCCCTCGAAGCCCATCGATCCCCTGCCGTTTAGTGTCGCACGTGACCAATCCGGACAAACTGGTTCTGCGGTTCGGTGTCCTATACCATAAAAACAGAAATTAACTACGACGTCGGGTTGAAAACCTCCACCCGGATGACCGGCTGCAACCGGCGTCTTAACCCCGGCACCAACCGGCCCAACCGGCTAACGGGCTAACCGGCCAAACCGGCTAACCGGCTAACGGACTAACCGGCCAAACCGGCTAACCGGCTAACGGGCTAACGGGCTAACGGGTTAACGGGCGGGTTCCCTGGTAGCCGGCCCACAATAGGACAAGCACCGCCGGTCGGCATCGAGGGTGGCCGCAAGGCCGATCGGAATCGTCAGGTTGCGCGGGCCGTGGCCGATGTCCAAACCGGTCAAGACCGGAAACCGGCTGCGCTCGACATGCTCGGCGATGACTTGCGCCAGTTCGTCGGGCCGGCCGCACGCCTCGAAAGACCCGAAAGCCAAGCCCGCGATCTTCTCGAGGCATCCGGCTAGCCGCAGGTGGCTGAGCATCCGGTCCACCCGGTACGGCGCTTCGCCGCGATCTTCGAGCAGAAGTATATGGCCCCGCAGGGGGGGCATGAAAGGCGTTCCGACCAGATGGCACAGGGTCGTGAGGTTCGCGGCCAGGACCGGTCCCGTGCCGGAGCCCGGACAAACGGTCATGCCGTCCGGGGCGCTGATGACCACCGGCGCGGAGCCGGTGACGGCCGCCAACAGCGCCGCCCGCGACGGCTCATCCAGTCCCGGCAGGCCGGCCACGACCGGCCCGTGAAAGGTGACCAGGCCGCAGCGACCGTAAATCGCCGCCAGCAGCGCGGTTAAATCGCTGAAACCCACCACGACCTTGGGGGTGGCGCGGATGCGGCTGAAATCGAGCCGCGGCAGTATCCGCATCGAACCGTAGCCCCCGCGGGCGCAAAGGACGGCCTTCACCGCCGGGTCCGTGACCATCTCCATGAACAGCTGCGCCCGCTGCGCGTCGGTGCCGGCCAGATAGCCGTTCTTGAGGAAGAGCTTGCCGGGCGCAAGGACCTTGAAGCCGGCCGCCTCGAGCAGGGCCGCCCCCCGGTGAAACTGCTCAAGGTCAAAGGGGCTGGCCGGGGCCGCCACCCCGATGGTATCGCCGGGCTGCAGCCGCGGGGGCAGGAGAATCCCGCGTCCCCGCCTTTTGCCGCCGGCCTGTGTTTCGCGTCTTGACATGGCACCGTTTACATGGTAGCTGATCAGCCTTGTTTTGTGTCGGGGCGTGGCGCAGACTGGTAGCGCACTTGAATGGGGTTCAAGGGGTCGGAGGTTCAAATCCTCTCGCCCCGACCAAAACATCTCCCGCCCGAACCCTTCATCCTCGATTTGTCATGCCCGACATCGCCCGGCGGAGTCACCCGCGCCATCCGGTGACGCCCCCTGCCGCTGGTGTCTTGCCAACCGTCAGACGAAACCACGTGGTCCAGCCGGTTTTTCAAAGTGGTGGCTTCTAGGCGGCGAGGATATCACACAGAACGAAATTGTCAATAAATATTTGAAATAATGAAATAAAATATTGAACTGATCAGTTGCGAAGGTGGGAAAACTGGTGGACGGCGGCGCCGGCGGCGGCCAGCTTTCCCAATCGTCCCTGACGGTGCAGCTTCAGAAAAACGTCGACCACGCGCGGGTCGAACTGGGTCCGCGCCCCCTCCTGGATGATCCGCAGGGCCTGGCCGTCGTCCATGCGCTTGCGGTAGGCGCGGTCCGATGAGACGGCGTCGTAGACATCGGCCACCGACAGAATACGGGCCAGCATCGGGATTTCCTCTTGACACAATCCGTCCGGATACCCCTTCCCGTCGTAGCGCTCATGGTGGCAGCGGATAATCTGACGCTCCCGCTCCCAGAACCCGAGCTGCTCGACGATGTTGGCGCCGATGACCGGGTGTTCCTTGATTTTGGCGAACTCTTCATCGGTCAGCCGACCCGGTTTCAATAAAATGTCGTCCCGAATGCCGATCTTGCCGATATCGTGCAGGTGACCCGCAAAGTTCAAGGTGTCCAGCTCCTCCAGGCTGCAGCCCATGGCCTTTCCGATTTCGATGGAATAGGCGGTCACGCGGCTCGAGTGCTGCCGCGTGTAGCGGTCCCTGGCTTCGATGGCATTGACAAAAGCATACAGCGTGGCAAAAAGGTTTTCATAGATATTTTCATAAAGCGCCAGGTTCTCGATGGCGTTGGCGGCGTTCTGGGCCATGAAGGAAAGATAATACAGGTCCTTTTCGGTGAAGACGGCGCCGTCTTTTTCAAGGGCCGCCATCAGCACGCCGAAGACGGTTTTGCGAATCTTGAGCGGGACCAGCATCAAGGACCGCAGGTCCTTGGGAACGTTGCGGCTCCCCTGATTGTCGGAAACCAGCAGCGGAATCTCGTCGTCGGCTACCTCACGGATCAGTTGCGCGAGGTCCGGCGGCATGCCGGGGTCCGGTTCGCCGGCACAGGGAGTGTCCACGGCCCCGCTCGCGGCGCCATCGCCGGTTGCCCGCTCCGGCGCGCGTGACACTGCGGCCATCACCAGCGGTTTTTTGACGGTGTCGTTGACAATGAAGAAACAGGCGCGGTCCGAAAGGGTGATCTCCACCGCCATGTCGACCAGACGCTTGAAAACCTCGCCGCTCGAGGAAATTATGGAAAAATCGCTCAGGATCCGATTGAGGACGTGCATCTCCTCGAGTTTGACCGTCAACTCGCGGTTGAGGTTCTCCAATCTCTCTTTGCCGTCGACTTCCTTTTTGAGCAGCAGGTTTTCCACGAACAGCCGGCGCTGGCTGAACACCCGCCGCACGCACAATTCCATCTGGCTGAGGTTGACCGGTTTGACCAGAAAATCGACGACACCGTTTTTAAGGGTCTGAATGGTGTTGTCGAGTGACGGGTAGCCGGTCATGATGATCACCGGCAGGGTGTTGTCGGATTTGTGAATGTGCTCGGCCAGCGCCAGACCGTCCATGCCGGGCATGTTGATATCGGTAAAGCAGCAGTCGACGGGCTGGTTTTCGATGACCTGGACGGCCTCCAGGCCGTTGCTGGCCGTCGCCACGCGGTAGCCCTTACGCCGGAAGTACTCGCAGGCGACATCGAGGATGCTTTCTTCGTCGTCGACAAACAGGATGGTTTCATTACCGGCCTGGTGCATGCTACAGCCCTTTGAAATTACAGGAGATTTGGCGGTGCGCCTGGATGCGGCCCCGGGGCGCTCCCAATCACAAAAAAACGGGCCCGGGCCCGCAATGTCCTCCGGATGAATCCTGCCAAAGATTTTATCGGCCGTTTTCACCGGATCTGTAACAAAAAATTGATCCTGCCCCGCCCGCCTGATTTCAGTGTCGGGGCATCAGCGGGCCAGACGGACCAATTTCCCGGCAAACTTCCTGCCGTAGAAATTTTCCAGCTTGCGGGAGCATTCGGCCACTTTTTCGATGCTGATGCCGGTTTTGACCCGCAGCCGGTCCAGCAGATAAACCGAGTCTTCGGTGGCGATATTGCCGGCGGCCCCGGCCACGAAGGGGCAGCCGCCCATGCCGCCCAGGGCGGTGTCGAAGCGGGTCACGCCGCACTCTATGGCCGCCATCAGATTGACCAGTCCGAGTCCGCGCGTGTCATGCAGGTGGAGAACAAGGGGGACCTTGCCGATGGCCGCCTGCACCACTGGGACCCGGCGGCGGATCGAGAGCGGATCGGCCATGCCGGTGGTGTCGGCCAGGGCCAGCGTCTCGGCTCCCTGGTCGATGAAGGCCCGCGCCATGGCGACCACCCGCTTTTCCGGAACGGCGCCCTCTTCCACGCACCCGAAGGCGCATTGGATGCCGGCCCGCACGCCCAGGCCGTATTCCCGGGCCAGGCGCACCATCTCGCCTCCCTCGCGCAGCGCTTCCTCCAGCGGCATGCCGGTGTTCCGGCGGCTGTGGCGGTCACTGGCGGAAACCGAGATTTCCACTTGCCGCAGCGTGGTGCGGCGGGCCCGCTCCAGACCCTGGCGGTTCAAGACCAGGCCCGAGAAAAGGACCTCCTCCCGGAAGGAGAGCGCCTGCAGCAAGGATTCGGCATCCGCCATCTGGGGCACGCGCCGCGGATGCACAAAAGAGGCCACCTGGATCTGTTTTAAACCGGCCGCCACCAGGCCACCGATGATCTCGAGCTTCAGGGCGGTCGGGACGATCCGGGTCTCGAACTGAAAGCCGTCCCTTGGCCCGACCTCGATCAAGGTGACCTCGTTCGGGTAGCCGGGACTGGCGGGTTCGGTCGCCACAGCGGTCGCCGTCATGTGATCTCCCTTCGCCGCCCGGGGTGAGTGCAGCGCGGGCGGCTGCCGTTTTTTCACGACATTTTTATCTGACCATCCGCAGGGCCGCAAATTTTAGAAAGCCCTTGACGCCGGCGGTCGTTCTCCTCTAACAGGCGGGTGACCTGCCGGCTGGGGACGCCTTAAAAAAAGTAACCCTATCCACGTCGCAAATGGGGACGATGCCCACAAATTTGCAGGACTGCCGCAACCGCCCGTTAAAGGTCTGCCTGCTCAGCTACCGCAGCAATCCGCACAGCGGCGGCCAGGGCGTTTACATCAAAAACCTGAGCCGCGCCTTGGCGGATCTCGGGCACCGGGTCGAGGTCGTCTCCGGGCCGCCCGAGCTGCGGCTGGACGCCGACATCCCGGTTCACCGCCTGCCCAGCCTGGATCTCTACGATCCGGCCGATCCTTTCCGAACGCCCTCGCTGAAAGAACTGCGCCAGCCCCTGAACCTCCTGGAGTGGCTGGGCGTCTCGACCATGGGGTTTCCGGAACCGTTTTTGTTCGGCATCCGGGCCAGCCGGTTCCTGATGCCCCGCCTGCGGCACTACGATGTCATTCACGACAACCAGTGCCTGTCCTACGGGACCTGGGCCCTGGGGCAGCGGATGCCGGTCGTGGCCACCATCCACCACCCGCTGAGCATGGATCGGCGCATCGCCATCAACAGCAATCCATCGTGCTGGCACAAATTGAAACAGTGGCGCTGGTTTTCGTTTATCGGCATGCAAAAGCGCGTGGCGCAATCCCTGGCGCATCTGATCACCGTGTCGGAATGCGCACGCCGGGATATCAGTCGCGACTTCCGGATACCGGCCGCCTGCCTGACGGTTGTCCCCAACGGGGTTCGCGGTGAAGACTTCCACCCGCTGCCGGCCGTGGTCCGCGAAAAGAGCCGCATCATCGTCACCAACAGCGCCGATATCCCGCTGAAGGGGCTGCCGTTCCTGCTGCGGGCCGTATCCAAACTGACGGCAACGCACGCGCCGCACCTGGTGATCGTCGGCAAGCTGAAACCCAACGGGCGGGTGGCGCGGCTGATCGCGGACCTCGACCTCGCCCGCCGAATTACCTTCACCGGCCGGATCGACCCGCCGGCCTTTGCCAGGGAATATGCCCGCGCCAGCGTGGCGGTGGTGCCCTCGGTCTATGAAGGCTTCGGCCTGCCGGCCGCCGAGGCCATGGCCTGCGGCGTGCCGGTGATCAGCACGACCGGCGGGGCGCTGCCCGAGGTCGTGGGCGATGCCGGCATCCTGGTCCCACCCGGCGACACGCCGGCCCTGGTCAAGGCCCTTGCCTTCGTTCTCGACTATCCCGCCGCCGCCCGCGCCCTGGGTGAAGCCGGCTGCCGGCGGGTCAGAAAGCTCTTCAATTGGGAAAAAACGGCCCGACTGACCGCGGCCGTCTATCGCGAGGCCATCGATGATCACGGTCGATTTTAACCGTCTGGCGATTCGCCCCGGCGACCGGGTCCTCGATCTGGGCTGCGGCGGCGGCCGTCACACCGCCGCCGCCTGCCGGCCGCCGCGCGCGTTTGCCGTCGGCGCCGATGTCAGCCTGGCGGAACTGGGCGACGCAAAAAACCGGTTGCGCCTGCACGACCGGCTGGGGGAGTGCGGCGGCCGCTGGGGACTGTGCGCCGCCGACACCACCCGGTTGCCCTTCGCGCGCAAAACCTTCGACCTGGTGATCTGCTGCGAAGTCCTGGAACACATCCGCGACCACCGGCGGGCGGCCGCCGAAATCGCCCGGGTGCTGCGCCCGGGCGGCCAGCTGGTGGTCAGCGTGCCGCGCTGCTGGCCCGAAAAAGTGTGCTGGGCGCTTTCAAGGGCCTACCACCTGGCGGAAGGCGGCCACGTGCGGATCTATCGCCGGGCCGCGCTGGCCGCCCTTCTGGAAGCCGCCGGCCTGCGGCTGCGGGCGGCGCACTGGGCCCACAGTCTGCACACGCCTTACTGGTGGCTGAAGTGCCTGGTGGGCCCGCAGCGAAACGATCACCCGCTGGTCAATTTGTATCAGCGGTTTTTGACCTGGGACATCATGCGGCGGCCGCGGATCACCGGCTTCTGTGACCGGCTGCTCAACCCGCTGCTCGGCAAGAGCCTGGTTCTTTACTTCCGAAAAAACTAGCCGCGTACGGCCGGCGCCATCTGCCGCATCTGCGACTTTCGGCAAACCGTCACGTGGCAAAACGGTCCGCTTTGCGCCTCAGAATCCCCAGGCTGCCGGTCATGGGCAGCTTGTCGAAACGCCCGTCCTCGATCGCCCGCCGATAAGCGGCGAAAGGCGCCTGGCCGCCGCGGGCCGGGTCCGGGAAGACATCGTGAAAGACCAGGTAGCCGCCCGGAATCACGTGACCGGACCAGCCCCGGTAATCGTCTCGAACGGTCTCTGCGGCATGGCCGCCGTCGATGAAAACCAGGCTGAGCGGCGTGGCCCAAGCCCGCGCGGCGACCATCGAGGAACACACCAGCGGCACGACGACGGCCTCGAGTCCGGCCCGTGCAATGGTTCTTCGAAAAACCGGCAGGGTGTCGATGCTTTGGTTGCGCGGATCCCACAGGTCGGGATCGAAGTATTCTTCACCGGGCTGCTGCTCCTCGGAGCCACGATGATGATCCACGCAAAAGAGCGTGCCGCCGCTTGGCCGGCAGCCCGCAGCGAGATAAAGTGTCGATTTGCCGCAGTAACTGCCGATCTCCAGGCACGGCCCCTGGCCGCCGGCCGCGAGCGCCAGCCGATAGAGCCGGCGGCCTTCCTCTTCGTCCAGAAATCCTTTGACGTCCTGCAGTATGGCCGGGTCGGGCAGCATGCGGCCCCCTTTTCTGGTAAATGCTTCCAATCGGCAATTCGACACGAAGATAGAATCTATAAACATTGAACGTCGAACATCGAACGCTGAACGTCAAATGAGGAAATCGCTTCGCTCCACCAGCTCAATCTAAAATGATTTTTTTCCCTCATTCACCATTCAATGTTGGACGTTCGATGTTCGACGTTCATTTTTCCATTATTTTTCATGCACTTTGGCGGTCCGAAAAACCATGGGCGCTTAGCACGAAAATATACCATGCCACCGTCCCATCCTCACGGCAGGTTGTCGTAGCTTCCGACCAACACCTCGCGGGGCTTGGCGCCGTCCGAGGGCCCCACGACCCCTTCGCTTTCCATCATCTCGATGATCCGCGCCGCGCGGTTGTAGCCGATGCGCAGATGGCGCTGGACCATCGAGATGGAGGCCTGACGCGTGCGCGTGACCAGGGCCACGGCCTCGTCGTACTTCTCGTCGGCCTCCGCGTCGTGGGCGTCGGTCGTTTCGGGACCGGCCGCCTCGGTGACCTCTTCATCATATTCCGGTTTTTTCTGGTTTTTCAGATAATCGGTGATGCGGGCCATTTCGGTTTCGGAAATGTAGGCGCCGTGGATGCGCTGGAGCTTGGCGGTGCCGGGCGGCATGAAGAGCATGTCGCCGTTGCCCAGCAGGCTCTCGGCCCCGTTGCTGTCGATGAT
>JBAPWQ010000363.1:0-3933 GCA_049283795.1 Desulfobacterales bacterium
GCGGGTCGCGGACACGGTCTGCTGCATCTCGGCGTGGCGGAACCTGCGACCGATCTGCCCCCCCCGCTTTCCTATTGGCGCGATGTCGCGCGGGCATTCGTGGTGCGGGTGTGCGGTGCGCTCGATCCAACCGAACCGACGTCGCTGGTCGTTCCCGACCCGCAGCCCGATGAGGTGTCGGCGCTGGTTCAGGCCGTGCCCCCCATGCCGGGTGCCGAGTTCCTTTCGCCGGCCTTGCTGGTCGAACTGTGGTCCGAGATGGGAACGGCCCTTAAGGCCGAGACGAAGCCATACAAAGACGGCGTTCAGGGCTATTTGCGGAAGCACGGCGCGGTCTGGAACGTCGTCGGCCGGGTCTGCTTCCACTTGGTCGAGAACAAGCGCGATCCCGGATTTCCCTTTGCCTTCCTGGCGACTTACGTTCACAAGGTTTCCAGGCAGGCCCAGCCGCAGCACCTGCCCCTGGGGCGGGCGCTCAAGGACTACGCCGGAGCCAGGAACCGGCAGAAGCTGCTCGCACTGCTGGCACCCCTCTCCAGGGCGACGGAAAGAAGCGTATTCATCGGCGAGTTGGTCGATTCGGGCGACATTTACCACCCGCTGTCGTGGACGCCCCGGGAGGCGCATCGTTTTCTCTGCGAGATAGAGTTGTACGAGCAGGCCGGACTGGTGGTGCGCCTGCCCGACTGGTGGAGCGCCAAAAACAGGCCCCGCCCCAGGGTGTCGGTCACGGTCGGTGGCAAGGCGCCCGCCACTTTAGGGACGGACGCGCTTCTGGACTTCGATGTCGGTCTGACTCTCGACGGAAAGAAGCTTTCTAAAGGTGAGATCGAGGAACTTCTCTCGGCCGGCGACGGTTTGGTGCTGATCAAGGGCAAGTGGGTCGAAGTCGACCGCGACAAGCTTTCGCAGGTCATCGACCAGTGGCGTGACGTCCAACAGCAGGCCCGGACCGGAGGCCTCAGCTTCGGCGAGGCCATGCGCATGCTCTCCGGCACTCGCCTTGAAGGTGCTGACGAGGCCATCGAAGACCCGCGGCCCGAATGGTCGGAGGTCATCGCCGGCAAGTGGCTCTCCTCCCGGCTGGATGCGCTCCGTTCGCCGGAGCTGCAGGCGGATATTGACGACGACGCCGGGCTCACCGCCGCGCTTCGCCCGTATCAGAAGACAGGGGTGCAGTGGTTGTCGACCCTGCGCGGCCTCGGCCTCGGGGGGTGTCTGGCCGACGATATGGGCCTGGGCAAGACGATCGAAGTGCTCGGGTTGCTGTCCATGAGCCGGCGCAACAAGGAAAAGGGCACCGACCTTCTGGTCGTTCCCGCATCGCTCGTGGACAACTGGCGTCTGGAGATCGAGCGCTTTGCTCCCGAACTGGCGGTGCTCATCGCCCACCCGTCGCGCATGCCTTCGGCCGAACTGAAAAAACTGCCGAAGAAACGGGTGGGTGCCCACGATGCGGTGATCACCACTTACGGAACCGCCATGCGTACCGAGTGGATTAAGAAATACGCGTGGCGTCACGTGATCATAGACGAGGCGCAGGCTATCAAGAACCCCGGCGCCAAACAGACCAGGGCGATCAAGGCGCTGAAGTCGAACTGGCGCCTGGCCCTCACGGGCACGCCGGTGGAGAACCGTCTCGGCGATCTGTGGTCGATCTTCGACTTCTTGAATCCCGGTCTCCTGGGATCTTCGAAGGCCTTCAACGGGCTG
This sequence comes from Desulfobacterales bacterium, assembly GCA_049283795.1. GTDB lineage: Bacteria > Desulfobacterota > Desulfobacteria > Desulfobacterales > SG8-13 > JARFQH01. The sequence goes on from JBAPWQ010000363.1 coordinate 1,714, forward strand.
TGCAAGTCGATGGCGTTGAGCCCGCAGGGCTATGCGCCGCTGCGCAGGCTGCTGCAGCCCTATATTCTGCGCCGGCTCAAGACCGACAAGAGCGTCATCACCGACCTGCCGGACAAGACCGAGGTTACCGCCTACTGCCTGTTGAGCAGGCGCCAGGCCGCGCTGTACCAGCAGTCGGTCGATGAGATGCGACAGACCATCGCAGCGTTGGAGGGCATCGAGCGGCGCGGCGTGGTCCTGGCCTTCCTGATGCGCTTCAAACAGATCTGCAACCACCCGTCCCAGTGGCTGGGCGACGGCGCTTACGAGCCGCAAGACAGCGGCAAGCTGACGCGGCTGCGTGAATTGTGCGAGGCCATCGCCGCGCGCCAGGACAAGGTGCTGGTTTTCACCCAGTTCCGCGCGATGACCGATCCGCTGGCAGGGTTTCTATCCGAGGTGTTCGGCCGCAGCGGCCTCGTGTTGCACGGCGGAACGCCGGTCGGAAAACGGCAGGGGCTCGTCAAGAGCTTCCAGGAAGACGACCGGGTGCCCTTTATGGTACTCTCGCTCAAGGCCGGCGGCACCGGGCTCAATCTGACGGCCGCCGCGCACGTGATCCACTTCGACCGGTGGTGGAACCCGGCGGTGGAGAACCAGGCCACGGACCGCGCCTTCCGCATCGGCCAGAAGAAGAACGTGCTCGTCCACAAGTTCGTTTGCCGGGGGACGGTGGAGGAACGCATCGACGAGCTGATCGGCGGCAAACAGAAGCTCTCCGACGAGATTTTGTCCGGCGGTGCGGAATCGGCCTTGACCGAGATGAGCAATGAGGAGCTGATAGCGATGGTATCGCTCGATTTGAGCAGCGCCCTGGACGGGTAGACGATAACTGTGCCGGTATACCTGCGGTGCACAACATTGCAAATGGAGGTGAGCCTGTGGGCCGGTATTCCAATGACTACTGGCGACCCTATGTTCCGGTGGCCGAGCGCCGCCGCCAAGCGGCGAAAAAGCTCGCCAAGCTGAAAAAGGCCGGATGCGAGGTCGCACCGGTTGAAATCGCGGGGCGCAAGATCGCCTTGACATTCTGGGGCGACGCCTGGTGCAAAAACCTCGAGGCGTACAGCGACTATTCCAATCGGCTGCCACGAGGTCGCACCTATGTGCGCAATGGCTCGGTCATCGATCTGCAGATCGAGGCCGGCCGCGTCCGCGCGACCGTCAGCGGCTCGGAGATCTACGAGGTGGATATCAGGATCGAGCCCCTGGCCAGAAGCAGGTGGGCGGAGATCAAGAATCACTGCGCGGGCCGGATCGACTCGCTCGTGGAACTGCTCAAAGGATCCATCTCCAAGGGCGTCATGGAGATCGTCACCCGCAAGGGCCAGGGCCTGTTCCCCTCACCGCAGGAGATCACGCTCAGCTGCTCGTGCCCCGATTGGGCCACCATGTGCAAGCATGTGGCCGCGGCGCTTTACGGTGTGGGCGCCCGCCTCGATCACCGGCCCGAGCTGCTGTTCGCCCTGCGTGGGGTAGACCCGACCGAGATGATAGAGGCCGCCGTCGATCGGCCGCCGGCTGCCGGTGGCGCGCGCAAGGGGCGGGTTCTCGAATCCGACGAGTTGTCGTCGGTTTTTGGCATCGACATCGACATGGGAGAAGCAGACCCGCCCGCGGTGCCGACAGCCGCCAAACCGGCAAGAGCGGGCAGGCGCAGTGCAGGGGTCGGTAACAAGGCAGCGTCCAAAAGCAACAACAAGAAGGCCGCAACCAAACCGGCGGCGAAGAAAACCGCGGCCAAAAAGGGTATGGCAACAAAAATCGCGCCTAAGAAGACCGGCGCGAAGAAAACCCCCCTCAAAAAGACCCCGGCGCGAAAGCCGGCAAAGAAGAAACCGCCTTCCCGGAAGTCCGCCGCGCGGAAGGCAAACAGCACGAGGTGAATCGGTACAATGGATTACTTCAAGAGTTTTAATAAGTAATGCGTCTGCATCCAATTTCAGCTGCCCGCCTGAACTCGGCCGCCGATGACGACCTAACCCGGGTGAGCATAAATGAAAGTGATATCGACATGAACGAATTGTACCGGAACTGGTTTCTGGCCAGCCGCCCCTGGTCGTTTACCATGACGGCGATTTCCGTGGCCGTGGGGGGGTCCATAGCGGCTGCGGACGGGCCGTTTTACTGGGGGCTGTTTTTTCTCTCCATCAGCGGTGCGGTGTTACTGCATGCGGCCAC
>JBAPWQ010000364.1:0-3526 GCA_049283795.1 Desulfobacterales bacterium
CCAGTGACGCCGCGGGGCGATACCAGATCTGCCGTTCCGAGGAGGGCGCCGTGACAAACGACTTGAAGAAGGTGTTGATCAGAAAAATCGAAGAGATGAACTGCCTCGACCGCATGGATCTTCTCAATAAATATGCTTCCTTTGCCGAAGACACCTACTGCAATTTTTCGCATGACAAAATCAACAGCGTGATCAGCAAAATCGTGCTGTATAAATTCGACCGCAATGCCCTGATCGCCGGTCTGATGAAAGGCGAACCGATCGTCGACGCCCCCGGCTGCCGCTTATCCGACTTCCTGATTGCCGAGCTGGATTGGATATGAATGCTGGTAGGGGCGAAAGATTTTTCGCCCCTACGGCTTGACACAACCTGCCTAACTTAACACCTCTGAATCAGTAATATTCTTCGAATGCCAATTCCTTTAACGTTATCTTGTGCTTGAACAGGTTGTAGGCCCAGGCCTGGTAGAGCAGAACGATCGGCACGAAGATCAGGGCCACCACCAGCATGATTTTAAGCGTCAGCGGGCTGGAAGAGGCGTTGAAGGCCGTCAGGCTGTACGCCGGATCGATGGTGGATGGAAACATGGTGGGGAAAAGCCCGATGACGCCGAAGAAGGTGGCGCCGATGATGGTCAGGGCCGAGGAGAACCAGGCCTTGAAGTACGCCCGGCGCGCCATATACACCCGGGTGGCCAAAAGGGCCGCGACCGTCACCAGAATAACGACGAAAAGCAGCGGATGGGCCAGGTAATTGGCATAGAGGGTGGTGGAAACCGCGCTGTTCACCAGGAAAATCACCGCCACGATCAACAGCAAAGGCCAGAGCAGCTTGCCGGTGGCCACGGCGCGGTCGTGCAGGGCGCCGTCAGACTTTATCGTCAGCCAGATGGCGCCATGGATCAGAAACAGCAGGAGAAACAGCATCCCGCCGAGCAGGCCATAGGGAGTGAGCAAGCCCAGCAGGGTGCCGTGAGAGACGCCCTGGGCATCGATCGGCAGACCGTGGAAAATGTTGGCGAAGGCGACCCCGAAGAGCAGCGCCGGCAGAAAACTGCCAACAAAGATGCAGACGTCCCACAGCCGCCGTGCGCCGGCCGAATCCGATTTCTTGCGGAACTCGAAGGCCACGCCGCGGATGATCAGTGCGAAAAGGATGAGCATCAGGGCCGAGTAGAGCGAGGAGAACATCACCGCGTAGAGGGTGGGAAAAGCCGCAAAAGTGACGCCGCCGGCGGTCAGCAGCCAGACTTGGTTGCCGTCCCACAGCGGCCCCATGGCATTGATCATCACGCGTTTGTCGTTTTCGGATTTTCCCAGAAACGGATAGAGTGTGCCGATACCCAGATCGAAGCCGTCGGTGATAAAAAAGACGGCCCACAGCAGTCCCCAAATGAAAAACCAGGTCGTTTGAAGTTCCATTTTAAACCTCCAGATTGGTTTGACCGGTTGCCTTGTCCGGCTGACCTTTAGTGTCGTAATTTAACCGTCGCATCTCTCCCGCGGGCTGAAAAGCAATTCAAGGGCTTTTCAACGCAGATCGCGGACTCCTGAACCGCTTAACACAGGGCTAAGATTCATGCTCGAAGCGTTCGGGTTCGACCGGTCGCAGACGGACGCGCCCATCATGCCGGTGCCGCTTCCAGCGCAGTCTGGTCGGCGGTATCGGACGGCTCCACCGGGCCCTTTTTGGCATTTTTGGCCAGCAGGTAGAAATCGACGGCGCCGAGCAGACCGTAAACCAGGGTGAAGCCCAGCAGGCTCACCACCACCTGGCTGGCGGCGATGGGCGACACGCCTTCGGCCGTGCCCATCACGCGGTAGACGATCCAGGGCTGACGGCCGATTTCGGTCACGATCCAGCCCAGTTGAATCGCCAGGTAGGGCAGGGGAATGGACCAGAGCATCAGTTTCAGGTAACCGGGGCTCTCCAGCAACCGGTTGCGTTTGAACAGCCCGATCGTCGTTAAGAGGATGAAGTACATGCCGAGGGCCACCATGATCCGGAAGGAAAGGAAGACCGGCAGCACCGGGGGGCGCTCGTCTTTTGGAAAATCCTTGAGGCCTTTGACCTCGGCGTTGAAATCATGGTAGCCGAGGAAGCTCAAAACACCCGGAATCGACCCGAACTGGAAGGCGTTGCGTTCGTTTTCCGGATCCGGTATCGCGAACAGGTGGATCGGCGCCCGGGTGGTGGTGTCCCAGTGGGATTCCATGGCGGCCAGCTTCTCCGGCTGCATCCGGGTCACTTCGACGGCGTGCTTGTCGCCCTCGATGGCGATGAAAATCGAGAAGACGAAGGCGAAAACGAGGCCGATTTTAAAAGAGCGCGTGAAAAAATCGATGTGCTGTTTTTTGAGCAGGTGATAAGCGCTGATGCCCATCACGAAAAACCCGGCCAGAATGTAGGCGGCCGGCAGGGTGTGCAGAATCGTCAGGATGCCGAAAGAATTGAAGACCACGGCCGCAAAGTCGGTCAGCTCCGCGCGGCCGTTGCGGATGGCGTATCCCACCGGGTGCTGCATCCAGCCATTGGCGGTCAGGATCCAGATGGCCGAGAGGTTGGTGGCAAAGGCCACCAGCCACATGACGGTCGCGTGGGCCTTTTTCGACAATTTGCGCCAGCCGAAGATCCAGACCCCCACCAGAACCGATTCGAGAAAAAAGGCCGCGGTGGCCTCGATCGCCAGCAGGGACCCGAAAATATCACCGACGTAGGCGGAGTAGCGCGACCAGTTCGTGCCGAACTGAAACTCGAGGGTGATGCCGGTCACGACCCCCAGGGCAAAGTTGATCAAGAACAGCTTGCCCCAGAATTTGGTCATCGACAGGTAGGTGTCATCGCCCGTGCGCACGTATCTGGTTTCCATGTACGCTACCAGAATCGACAGACCCAGGGTCAGCGGGACAAAAAGGAAGTGAAACATCGTGGTTGCGGCAAACTGCAACCGGGATAACATCAAAACGTCCATTTTGCCTTTCTCCTTTCAGTTGACGTCGTATCCCAGACGTCGATTCAGTGGGGCCGACAGTCCCCAAGCGGTTTACGCCTTCATTGGGAAATCCCCGCTTCAGGCTTCAGCATCGTCGACCGAGACCAGCGCATCGGCCTGGCAGCTATCTTGCAGCAGTCCGGCAAACGTCGCTTCCCGCAGGGTGTCCCTGAGCTGGGAGCGGGCTTTTTCCCACACCCGGTGCACGGCGCAGGCGTTGGAACGGTTGCACGAGGCCGGGCGCAGAACGCAATCGTTTAGAAAAATCTCGCCGACCACGGCCTCGATCACAGCCAGAAGGGTCAGTTCGTGCGGCGCCACCTCCAGGCGATACCCGCCTTTGGCGCCCTGGACGATATCGATAAATCCGGCCCGGCTCAGCTGCTGGGCGATCTTGCCGAGAAACTGCTCGGGAATGTCCATCGTCCGGGCAATGTCCCGGCGCATGGCCAGCTAGCCTGTTTCCAGCGAAGCCAGATAGAGCATGCAGCGCACCGCATATTCGCCCGCCCGGGTCAATCTCACCGGTTTCT
>JBAPWQ010000365.1:0-3981 GCA_049283795.1 Desulfobacterales bacterium
AACCCATTGAGCGCAACCGGTTGCTGGGCAAAGCCTGCGCGCTGTTGCACCCGATACAGTTTGATGAGCCTTTCGGTTTGTCCGTGATCGAATCCATGGCCTGCGGTACGCCCGTGATCGCCTTTGATAGGGGCAGCATGCCTGAACTTATCGAAAACGGTGGAACTGGTTTTTTGGTGGGCAACGTAGATGAGGCCATCGAGGCTGTCGCACGGATAAAAAACATTGACCGCGCAGACTGCCGTGGCCATGTTGAGCGCCATTTCACCGTTGAGCGCATGATCGATGAATACATACACGTCTATGAAATGATTATACAGGACAGACCGTTATGAAAATGAATACTCCGATAATCACACGTTTTAAAAAAAACCCCATACTGACAAGCAAGGATGTGCCGTATCCGGTTGCAACAGTTCATAATGCGGGCATCGTTAAACACAACGATCGTTACCTTATGCTTTTCAGGTCGCATCTACTCAACGGGCGCTCCATCATCGGCAGGGCCGATAGTGAGGATGGGTTTTCATTTACGGTTCATCCCCAACCCTTTCTTATACCTTCAACTGATAATGTTTTTAGCGAATATGAGGCTTTTGGCGTCGAGGACCTCAGAATTTGCCCCATAGAGGGAGAGTACCTGCTGACCTACAGCGCCTATTCCCGTCACGGCGTGCGGATAGCCCTGGCGCGCACCCGAGATTTTGAAAAAGTTGAACGTATTGCGCTGATCACCCAGGCCGATCTGCGCAACGTGGTCATTTTCCCTGAAAAATTTGGCGGTCGGTATGCCCGTTTGGACCGGCCGCATTCTGAAATTTCGCCCTGGTCGATCTGGATCTCCTATTCGCCCGACCTGGTGCATTGGGGCGATTCCAGGGTGATCATGAAGCCGCTGGCCTATCACTGGGATGAGATGAAAATAGGGCCCGGCGCTCCGCCGTTTAAAACCGACAAGGGCTGGCTGCATATTTACCATGGCGTTTTTAAGACCATGTCCGGAACGGTGTATCGCCTCGGCGTGGCACTGCACGACCTCAAGGACCCGGCGCACATCATCGGCGTTTCCGACCAGTGGATCGTGCAGCCCGAGGACCCCTGGGAGGTCAGTGGGTATGTGCCCAATGTTGTCTTCACCTGCGGCGCTGTTCCGGAAGACGACGGTACGGTAAAAATATACTGGGGCGGCGCGGATACGGTCATGTGCGCAGGTACGGCCGTCATCGATGAATTGGTGGCGCTGTGCCTCTCGGATCCCAGGGCTCCGCTGTAAATGAACAGTGCCGGATGATAGCAGACCGGAAAATCCACTTCGCGAATAGGCTGGAATTGAAGAACAATCATGCGGGCTATACTTACGATGCCGCGTATTGAATATCAATCGACACTAAGGACCCAATGATATGACCCCTAAAAAGCGTCAAAAGCTTACCGTTAAAAGAAAAGCGAATAAGATCGTAGGAGATACGTCACGGGTAATCACCCGGCTTCATCTTCCCGATGAGCGGTATCGCATCCCCAAAATAATTCAGCGGATACTGAGCTTGCCGGAAACGGCGGCTGAAAATCTGATTGCGCAAATAATGGATGACTTTTCCGGACGGCACGAAGACATCGGGCACATTTTTGAGCGGCATCTGAGTGTGGTGAAGGATTATCTTCCGCGGGATACACCGCTCAGCAATGTTCAGAAGGCCCTCATCGGAGCCTACTTTACAAAGGAGTACTCTATTGAATCGGCCGCCCTTTTCAACCCTTCCATCGTTCCCCATCCTGATCAGAGCCATCTGAAAAAAAACAGCCTGCGCTTTATCATGAGCCTGCGGGCTACCGGCGAGGGTCATATTTCGTCAATTGTATTTCGCAGCGGCGTCCTTGACCGGCACAATCGGTTTCTCTTCGACCCGATCAGTGATTTTGTGGAAACGCCGGATCTTCAATTAGACGCGGTTTACAAACGCAATCCTTTCCGGCTCAAGCTGAACGAAATGGGGGTCAGCAATGAGATAACCGCCCATATTCTTAACCAGCTGCCGGAAGATTTTACTTATAATGAATTAATAGAAAAAATTGGAATACTTCGCGTAAAACCGCAATTTTCTGAAGCGGACCAAAACAGAGCCTTCAAGGCCATGAGTTGGCTTGCACGTTCCAATTATGAGGTGAGTTTCCACGCCGATCATCGCATATCCGAACGGGTGATCTTTCCCGTTTCGAAAAACGAAAGCAGAGGCATTGAAGATGCCCGGTTCGTTCAATTTTTCAACGACAACGGTGAGAACGTGTATTTCGCGACCTATACCGCCTATAACGGCACGATTTTACCGCAACTGATCGAAACAAAGGATTTTATCAAATTCAACATTTTAACGCTCAACGGCAAAGCCGTACAGAACAAGGGCATGGCTCTTTTCCCGCGAAAAATTGGCGATCGTTATGCCATGCTCTCACGCCAAGACGGTGAAAACAATCATATCATGTTCTCGGACAATATCCATTTCTGGCAAAAATCCCAGATCATCCAGGAGCCTGAACACCCATGGGAATTCATTCAAATCGGTAACTGTGGTTCACCCCTCGAAACCAATGAAGGTTGGATTGTGCTCACCCATGGTGTCGGACCTATGCGCCAGTATTGTATCGGCGCCATATTGCTCGATCTTGAGAATCCAACCAAAATCATCGCCCGCCTTGATGAGCCGTTGCTGGCCCCGCATGAAAAAGAGCGCGAGGGATATGTTCCCAATGTTGTCTATTCCTGCGGTGCGATAATTCACAATAACGAGTTGGTCATTCCCTACGCCATGTCCGATATTAATTCCGGTATCGCAACGGTTGCCGTCAACGAGCTGCTTGACTGCATGAGCGCGGTTGCTTAGGGTCAAGTAAGGAAATTTCTGATATGCCAGTCCGAGACCGAAGTGATTGTCGGCGTTTTGCGGGTTGAGCGCCAAACCGGTTTTAAAGGCCGCGATGGCTTCTTCCGGCTGATTGATCGCAATACAGGCTTTGCCCAGGTTGTGAATAACCTCCTCGTTCCGGTAACCGGCCCGCACCGCCACCCGGTAATACGTGACCTCGCTTTCGATTTCCCCCAGTTGACCGTTGGCATACCCGAGCATGTAAAGGGCCCGGGAGTTTCCCGGCTCTGCACCAAGCACCTGCTCGCCGAGACGGATGCGCCGGTGAGGTAGTTACCTGCTTCCACGACCGCATAGGCCCGTCGTGCCGCGATATCTTCGAGAACCGGCGTTTTTGCGGCCGGCGTCGGCTGTAATACGGGTGGGGTGCAGCCGGTGGCCAGCAGCCCGAACCCCCAGCAGGCCAGGGCCATGCAAACGGCGGCGACCGAACGGCGGCGGTAAAGCAATTTTACTTCCGCAACGGCAGAAGGACGTCCTGGGGCATTTCGAGCGAATTCCTGGCCGGTCATGGCTGGCGCACCTACAGCCTGACGACGGCCGACGGAACCGTGCAGTTTGACTTCAGCCACGCCGTCAACGGCCATAAGATCTAAGCCCGCGGCACCAGGATGTCATCGCCTACTTGAATGCTAAACTGCAGCAGGGAGTAAAGCGCCGGTTTTTCTCGATGATCGATGTCCTGCACGGAAAATGAAGCGCTGTAATAGGTGGCCCACCTCTTATTACGAAAACGTCAACAAGTGGGATCGACCATTATCGTCGTCTCAAACCGGATAGTTGGTCATATATGACCATTGATCATATATGACCATCGGCATTGATCATTCCTTTCCGTCTCGACCGCGTCTTCTCGATCATATTTCTCTATTAAACCAGCATGTTGTTTTTAATAAGGTGGGCTCACGAAATCCGGCATGAACTTTGAACATTATGGATAGTGAATTGTCAGTGCTGTTTAGTCTTGGCCGAAAAAGCGGTCGATACTCGAAATCGTAAAATAAACCCAATGGCCGGTCTTACCGGAAGGTGACTGCAATGATCGTGGTCCGAATAACCC
>JBAPWQ010000366.1:0-2216 GCA_049283795.1 Desulfobacterales bacterium
TTTGCATCGACGCCAACGCGCACGCGCTGGCCCGCTACGCCGCCCTGTGCCAGGAAGCCGGCCTGGTGCCGATCGTCGAACCCGAAGTATTGATGGACGGCGATCACGACATCGCGCGCTGCCAGGACATCACGGCCGCCACGCTCAAGAGCGTTTTCGCCGCTCTCTTTGAACATTGCGTCCTTCTGGAAGGTATGCTACTCAAGCCGAACATGGTCCTTTCCGGGGCCGACTGTGCCTCCCAGGCCGGCGTCACGGAAGTGGCCGAAAGAACGGTGCGCACCTTCCGGCAGGTCGTCCCGGCCGCCGTTCCCGGAATCGTATTTCTGTCGGGCGGCCAGAGTTCGACGGTGGCGACCGAACACCTGAATGCGATGAACACCCTCGGAAAAAATCCCTGGGAACTCAGCTTTTCGTACGGCCGCGCCCTTCAGGAGCATGCCCTGAAAGCCTGGAAGGGGCGTTCGGATTCCGTCGCCGCAGCCCAGAAGGCGTTTTCCCATCGGGCCGCGTGCAACGGCGCGGCGCGGTTCGGCAAGTACAGCCCGGCGATGGAAGAAAAATAGGTCTGATGCGCGCCTGGTTGGCCGGCAGTATTTAGAATCGATCTGCGCGTTGCACCGGAGCGGCCTTTTCAATGATTTTAGGCATGACGGAAAAAAAGTGCGCAACGACTTTTTCATATCTGGGCCGTCTTTTACATATAGGGGCTTGTCGGGGGGCGTGGTGTACAGCTTCAAGCCGGCGCCAGCGCACCGCAGCGGCCGGACCCGCATGAAATGAGCGGCTTCTGGCACTGGTGGCAGCATATCCCCCTGCACCTGAACCCGGTGATTTTCAGTTTCGGCGGATTCAAGCTGCAATACTACGGGTTGATGTATGTCGTCGCCTTTCTCGTGACCTACCTGCTGGTCGCTTACCGGCTCAGGCACGAAGCGCGGTTCCTGGTGACCGCCGAGCAGGCCCAGGCGCTGATTACCGCCATGATGCTGGGGGTTGTCGTCGGCGGCCGCCTCGGCTACGTGCTCTTTTACAACCTGTCCTACTACCTGGCGCACCCGCTGGAAGTCATTTTGCCTTTCGATTTTTCAAATGGCGTCACCTTCACCGGCATTACCGGGATGTCTTTTCACGGGGGCCTGGTGGGCGTCATTCTTTTCTCCTGGCTCTACTGCCGCAAAAACGGCCTGCGCCTGCTCGAGATGGCCGACCTTTTCATCCCCGCCATTCCATTGGGGTACACCTTCGGGCGCATCGGCAACTTCATCAACGGCGAGCTTTACGGCCGGGTCACCTCCGCTCCCATCGGTATGATGTTTCCCCTGGCGCCCGGCAGCCAGCTGCGGCATCCATCGCAACTCTACGAGGCCCTGTTCGAAGGCGTTTTCCTTTTTCTGGTGTTGTGGGGGGTGCGGCGCAGGGTTCGCACGCCCGGCGCCATGCTCGGTCTCTACCTGATCGGATACGGCACGGTGCGATTTTTCATCGAATACTTCCGGCAGCCGGACGCCCACCTGGGCTATGTTCTTTTGTCGTTTTCGATGGGGCAGGTGCTGTGCCTGCTGATGATCGGGTGCGGCGCCCTGCTGTTGGCGCACCTTTACCGGCGGCAGAGGCTGGCCGGGAACACGGGCGTCGGGTAAGGCGGTTGGGGCAGTCGAGTCGGTTGGGGCAGTTGAGTCGGTTGGGTCGGTTGGGGCAGTTGATCGGTTGGGTTCCGCTGCAGCCGGGTTTGGTCCGTTGGCGATGAATTTCCAACCTTTTTTGTAACTGTAATCAAGAATTCGGATTTCTTCATGACGACCTTGATGCTCTACAACACCCTGTCGCGCAGCAAGGAGCCTTTCCGGCCGCTGCACCAAGACTATGCCGGCCTCTACACCTGCGGCCCGACGGTATACAACTACGCCCACATCGGCAACCTGAGGACCTACCTGTTTGAAGATGTTCTCAAGCGCGTGCTGCTCTACAACGACATAAAGGTCAAGCACGTGATGAACATCACCGATGTCGGCCACCTGACCGGCGACCGCGACCTGGGCGAGGACAAGATGGAAAAAGGCGCCGTGCGCGAGGGCAAAACCGCCTGGGATATCGCTGCCTTTTACACCCGCGCGTTTCAAAAAGACATCGCGCAGCTGAACATTCTGCCGCCGGATATCTGGTGCCGGGCCACCGACACGATACCCGATCAGATCGCCCTGATTCGGACCCTG
>JBAPWQ010000367.1:0-3130 GCA_049283795.1 Desulfobacterales bacterium
CGGATCGGCCAGATCAAGACCGTTGTCGCGACCAGCATTGCCGGAGCCCTGCCGCAGCTCGAGAAAGAGCTGGCCGCCGATGTCAACCGGTTCTTCGATTTTCCTTCCGGAGCGTGTGCCGGTCCCATCGTCGGATTCATCCGCGATTACAGAATCGAGGCCGGCCGCCACGACAGCAGCCTGGCTGAAAACGGCTTTCTCGACACGCTGTACCTGATTTACCAGGAATTCAAACTGGCCCTCGACACGGTGATGACAACGGCCGTGTACCCCGACATCGTGCGGTTCACCCGCCAGGAGGAAGAAAAAATAGATCGGCACTTTACAGCGGTTTTCCGGCCCTACGAGGGCATCGTCGACCAGGGGTTGTCCGAATTGAAAGACGTGCTGGTCGGCCTTGACATCGCGGGACGGGCCGATGGCACCGCGGGTGCGCGGGACGTGCCGGCGGCGGCGGCCGCCAGGGAATCCGCCGGCCTGAAACTGCCGCCGCTGGTCGCTTTCCTGACGTACTCGGCAAGCATTAAATCCGAAGCCTTTTTGTCGCTGGGCGTTTTCTCGCTGGTCAAATTCTTCAACACGATTTTGAAGCGCAGGGAAAGCGGCCACGGAGGCTCGCACGCCAGGGCGCTCCAGAAGGGGGTGAGGCGGATGAAGCGCCTGACCGAGGAATCCCTCCGGTTTCAATTCACCGATTACCGCGAAAACCTGAAGTTCACCTACCTGTTCCCGCTGGTGGAGGAAGTTGAGCGGCGGCTGGTCGAGAACCTGACCGAGCGGTTTCAGGCTTACAGCAACGACACCGGCGAACTGTCCGCCCATTTCGACCGGCAGCAGTCCGACCGCGAAGAAATTGCGGGTCTCATCCAGGAGATGCAGCGCGCGGCCGGCGAGATCGACGACCGGATTTCGCGGCTGCGCCGGGCGGTCGAAAACGAGCAGTGATGGCCGCGGGTCGGGCGGCGGCATCTTCAGCCGCCGGCGGTGCCGTTCAAGCCCCGGGCGAGTTTGGCCAGGTTTTCGCGGGCGAAGGTGATCGACGGATCGATTTCAAGCGCCATCAGGTAATAGCGCACGGCGTTTTCTTTCTGGCCGAGGTCGCGGTAGTTGGAGGCGATGTTGGCATAGTCGATCGCCGATGACGGATCGAGGGCGATGACCTTTTCAAAGCACCTGATGGCCTCGGCGTGCGCCTTGAGTTTGAAGTGACAAAACCCCATTAAATTGTGGATGTCCGTTCGCTCCGCATCATATCTTGCCCCCTGCTCGAGTGCCTCCAGCGCCAGGCGGTATTCCTCCATGTCCCGGTAGGCGATTCCGATGTACGAATACACCGCGGCCGCATCCTGGCGGGTGGGCTGCCGGTCGAGCGCCTGGCGAAAATGCCGTAAGGCCCGCCGGGGGTCTTTCAGCGCCAGATGGCAGGTGCCGCGGTAAAAACTGGTGTAGTACTTGCCGGGCAGCCGGTTTTCGAAGCGCTCGAGTTCCCGGTCGGCTGCGGCGGGGCCCAGTTTTTCGACCAGCAGTTTGGCCGCGAACAGGCCGACGCCGGTGTTCAGCGCGCGCTCGCGGAAGTGGGCGCCGGGCACGATGGTGTAAAAGGCCGGCACGCCGAGCAGGGGGTGGGTGGTGTCGATGGCGATGACCTCCAGGTCCCGGGCGGCAAGCGCGGCGACGCAGCGTTCCACCTCGGTTTTGATGTTGGCGCAAGAAATGTTGGGCAGATCGGAGACGGCCATCGTTTTGGCGGGGCGGGTGACGAAGTCCGCGTCTTCGAGACGGCTGAACTTCGGCAGGCCGCTGGCCACATAGCGGGTGCCGCTGTTGAAATCCCCGGCCAGCTGGGCCACTTCGGTCAGCGCCCGGCTCAGGGCCTTCTCGGGGGCCGGGGCCGTGCCGGCGGTCCAGACGATCTCGCTTTTGGCCGGAAACGTTTGCCGGTCGTAGGCCAGGACCCCGACGGTCGGGATGCCCATGTCCAGCGTGAAATCGGTGAGATGCACCGTGACCCCGGCCGCGCGGTACTTATCGATCATCTGCCTGACCAGGGGATCGGCGGCGGAATCGGGGTCGATCGCGGGGCAGTTGAGGCGCTTGCGGCTGATAATCGAAGATGTATGGCGCTCGACGATTTCGCAGATGCCCTGGCACAGGGCCTCCTCGACCCCGTTTCCGGCCGAGGGCCCATTGAAGGCATTGATCGCGTAAAACCAGTCGAAGGGAATCAACACCGCTTCCCGGCGCGTGAGATTGTAGGCGCCGGTCCACTTCAGCGGCAGGCTTTCGAATATGTCGCGCGCCGCCTCCAGGTCGGCGGAGGTGTCGTGGACCGAGGCGGCGATCATTTCGAAGGACAGCGACGGCTGCGCGAGTTCGCGCCGGGTGGCCGTGATGAAGTTGGCCGGATCGCCGGCGAAGCTGAAGAGGCTGAAGCGCTCGGCCAACTCCATCACGGCGCTGGCCTCGGCCTGTTCGGCCGTGGCGCCTTTCCCCATTTGCTTCCTGGTGCCGGTCAGCGCGGCGGCGTCCCGTCCGCAGTAACTGAAGAAAACCGGGATGCCGAGGCGTCCGGAGTCGATCCTGACCGTGCGATCGAGGATGTCGAGGTCGAGCTGCGCGAGCCTGGCCTTCAGGCGCCGCACCGTCTCCGCCGGGGAGAGAACCTTGTCCTGGTCCTGCGTGTAGGTTTTAAAGGCGTCCTTTAATTTAATTTCGGCCGTCATGGTACCTTCCTTGTGTCCGTCGCCGTGGATCCTGTCAGAAACCGAAGCGCGAGCTTAACAAATAAGCCCGTTCATATAAACCGCTTTCTGAAACCACCTCATATGGGGGCTCCGGAAAATTGGGAGGCTGACGGTGAGGAACACAATCGATACGAGATTTTAAATTGACCGATTTGATTTTCTCTGTTAAAAGTACCGTTTAATTAATGGGGATGTAGCTCAGTTGGGAGAGCGCAGCGTTCGCAACGCTGAGGCCGCGGGTTCGACCCCCGCCATCTCCACCAGTTACAAAAGAGACGCCCGCCCACCAACCGCGTCCGGTTGTTGGGCGGGTTTTTATTTTTTTGTGAAGGATCAACGGCTTACGTCGCTTTTTTTGGGTCCGGTTTCGTGGCCTCCTCACTCCC
>JBAPWQ010000368.1:0-7521 GCA_049283795.1 Desulfobacterales bacterium
GGCAGGCTCACCGAGCCGTGGTGTATGGAAACGCGCGGCCGCGGATAAACGGTGAGGTCCACGCGACCGAAGTCGACCTGCCCTCCGACCTGGCGGGACAATTCGGCCCGGATCCTGCTTTTGAGAACCTCCGAGTTGATTAATTTCGGTAAGACGAAAAGGGCGGAAACCGCAAGGCCAAGAAGGACGAGCGCAGCGATAACCGCGCCGGCAATTATTTTTCTGCTCTTGCTCACCAAAAACGGCTCCAGGTATAAACCGTCGCGGACACGGATTTCAAAAGCCCGCCTGTGCTTGGTCCGGATGACCAGGTCCCAGGGGTCTGCCGCCGCGGCATCGCTTCCGTCGGCAGTTCATAACCCGGAAAAAGTCGTGTTTGCAAATCAATTTTCAAGGGACACACAACCTCGATTCACTCCATATTTTATTTGGTTTGACAAGGTTTCCATTTACCGGTGACACTTTACCATTTTGGCTGATAAATAAATTATTACACATGAATTTAATAATTGTTGACGAAATTTAAAGTTGCTGATAACTTATGGGATTATCCACAAAAGGAGAAAGTATCCGTGGAAGCCACCGCTGTGACAATCTCAAACAGGGGCTATATCGTATTGCCGTCTAAACTGCGCAAGGAGATGAATCTGAAACCCGGCACACGCGTGCTGCTAACCAAGGAAAACGACAAGATCATTTTGCAGCCGGTGTATTCATTCACGGAAAAGTTAGCGGGGATCACCCGCCAGGCCTTCGGGAAAACGCCTCAAGAAGTGGATAATTACATCGAGGAAGAGCGGGGAGACAGGCAAAAATGATGTCCTTGTCTGATTTTGCGAAAGCCGTGTCGGGTAAGACCGTGCTGGTTGACTCCAATATCATCATATATCTGACCGATTCGATATCGCCCCTCAATGCTTTATCGCGCCGGCTGTTTGAACTGATTGAAACCGGGGAGGTTGCCGGCGTGGTGTCTATTGTCTCGGTCGGGGAGGTGATGCAGGGTCCTTTGAAAAAAGGATTCTATCAAGCGGCAGTGGCGGTCAAGGATTATTTGCTGAATTTTCCCAACCTATTTTGCGAGTCGGTGACGACCAGGGTTTTGGATATCATCGGAAAAGACAAGCGCATACACTGGTCACAACTGAGAACGGCGGACAGCTTGATTGTCGCTTCGGCTCTGAAAAATAAAGTAGATCGGATTGTTTCCAATGACAATCACTTTAAAAAGGCCCTGCCCAAAGGGCTACTGGTCTCCTTTGACTGAGTATGGAGTCTTGTTAAAAAGTTACAGAAAAAATTGATGCGAGAATAAATCGGCGACCGGTCATTCGGCCATCCTTCGCATTTACTGATCCGGACCTCCGCTGCATCACTTTCGTACAGCATGGCAGCCCACAAAATGACGAGCGTTTGGCATCTTCCGGGTTCTGTTCGTTTTGCGGCCTGGATCAGAGGATGAGGGTCAGGATGACCGGGTCAGTTTCCGAACATGGGCCCGGTTGGTCCCAAATGGCAGGAGTAGCAGCCGAATCCGGTGCGGGTGACGAGGCTGAAGCTTTTCAGACCGAGGGCTTCGGCCATCTCGGGCACCAGGCGGTCCAGCTTCAGCTGAGTGGTATCCGGATATTTCGCAAACTCCGGCCCCAGAAGCAATTCCCCGCTGAGCCTGGGAAGGTAGGCGGTGGGCATGCGGAAGTTTCCGGTGTCCGCTCCCGGGCCGTGACACAGGTTGCAGTCCACCCTGGCATAACGCTCGGGACGCCAGGATTGGAAAACGGAAGTCGCGACCGGCAAAATCGCGTTTCGCATGTGCTGCTTGCGCTGCCCGGTGCTCATTTCGGCCCAGGTCAGCCGCTGCCCTTCAGGCCCCGCCGGCCCCACCCGCTTCGGATAGCACCCCCAGAACGCCAGGGTAATCTGGACCGCCAGGACAATGCAAACAAAGTGCTTTCGTTGAAGGTGCGGCATCGTCATGTCCCTTTCCCCATCATGTGTAGAACACGCGCCGGTGCTCGTTGACCAGGTAATCGATCTCCTTGTCGAACTTCGCTCGGTAATACTTCACCATGGTCTCGTTTGACATGATCATGTCGATCTGGCGGGTATGCAGGCACAGGTAGCCGATGATCTCGATGCACTTCTTCATGAACTCCGGGTCATGTCCCTCGGTGCGGGCCTCCAGGTTGTCCTGGACGACCTCGGTTTTAAAGCCGTGGTCTTCGAGCAGCCGGCCGATGAAGTCGGCGCGACGCGCCTTGCGGTCCAGGTCCGCGGCGCCGCCCTTGAACTGGAACTTGACGTAGTTTTCCTCGTTGCGGTCGGTGACCAGGGCTTCCATCGTGGTAAAATGGTAGCCGAGCCGTGAACTCAGGTTGCAGAAATTTTTCGATATCATGAAGTAGTTGTGGTCGGCGAAGCGCGATCGCCGACCGGTGTTCAGGGCCGTGTTGGCGGTCGACTGAAACATGACCGACATCAACCCCTTGCCGTCGATGGCCGGCGGTCCGTCCCAGACGATGGCCGCGAACCCCTCCCAGAAGGCCAGCATCGGGACCGAGGCGATATTTTCCAGCTTGACGTACTTGCCCTTGACTTCGTCCCGGTAGCCGTCGTCCAGATTCAGGATCCACCAGTGCATCGGGACCTTGTAGAAAAGCTGTTTGCTGGAACGTTCCGAAAAATTGTGCTCCTTGCCGAAACTGAACATTTCCCGCACCGACTTTTCGTGGATAAAGCGCGTGATGTCGTGCAGAGTCCGGCAGTTTTTGGGAACGAACTCCGGTGCCGCCGGGTCCAGCAGGTTCAGCGGCACGATGAACGCGCTGACCTGCCGCAAGGTGTTGTAAACCGGGCTGCCCTCCATCAACCCCTGTTTTTTTTCCTGCGCCGTGAGGAGATGTTCCACGCGACCGCGGCAAATCTTTTTTCCGGTCGCATCCACCGTGATCGTGTCGCCGTTTTCGAGCCGGCTCATGGCGCCGGCGACACCAAAAAGCGCCGGCACCCCGAACTCGCGCGCCACGTTGGCCAGGTGGCCGGCGAAGCTGCCGTGCTCGGTGACGACCGCGGCCGCGCGGTTGATCAGCGAGGCCCAGCGCGGCAGCGCCTCGCGGGCCACCAGGATGCCGCCTTCCGGAAACGCCAGCATGTCGATGCCGCGTTCCAGCCGATGGACCGGGCCGGCCGCGGCACCGGGACTGGCGGTGACTCCGCCCTCGATCAGCACGTCTTCTGCGCGCTGCCGGCGCGGCACCTGCGGCAAAGAACGCACCGCGGCGGCCACCTGCTGCAGCGGACGGCACTGCAGGATGTATACCTCGCCCTCGTGACCGACCGCCCACTCGATGTCCTGGGGGGCGCCGTAATGGGCCTCCATCCGCACCGCCATTTCAGCCAGCGTCAGCGCCTGTTCCTCGGACAGCGACGGCTGCCGACGGGTGCCGTCCGCCGTGAGGTCGATCCGGCAAACGCCTTCGAGCGGGTAGCAGACGAATTTGCGGTCCTTGTCCCTGACGTCCCGGTGAATCATTGCAAGAGAGGGACGGCGTGAAACGACGAAAAGATCACAGTCGATGGTCCCGTCGACCACCGCCTTGGGCAAACCCCAGGCCGAATTGATGAAAATCGCATCGTCATTGATATCGATCGGGTTGCGCGAGTACATCACGCCCCCGGCCAGGGCGTCGACCATGACCAGGCACCCCACGCACATGGCGATGTCTTCATCCTTGAATCCTTTCTTCAGGCGGTAGGTCATCGCCTGCAGGCTGTATTTGCTCGCCACGATCTCCTTGTAGGCCTGAAGCACATTCTGGGCGCTGATGTTCAGCTCGGAACGGTGCATCCCGGCAAAGGAACTGCCGGCTTCGTCCTCGCCCAGCGCACTGCTGCGCAGCGCGGCGGTTATCTCGAAACCGGCCTCTTCTTCGGTGGCGCGCCAGGCCTCGAGTATGGCATCGGCCAGTTCCTGCGGAAGGCCGGCCTCGACGATCAGTCGGTCCAGGCCGGCCTGCAGGGTATAGAGCTGCTGGATGTCTTCGAGGTCGGCGCTCTGCAGGCGCCGGTTGATTTCGGTCCGCAAGTCGTTGTGGTCGAAAAACTTCTGGTAGGCCGCCGAGGTGATGACGAATCCGGGCGGCACCCGCAGGCCGACGGCATTGCGGATTTCTCCCAGGTTGGCCATCTTGCCGCCGACGACATCGGCCATGTCCTTGTTGATGTGGCTCAAGGGTAAAACGAGCCGGTCGTCCTTGAGCGGTTTTTTTTCGGTGAGGATCTGCTCGATCGCTTTTTGAATCTGGTTGAAACGCTCCACCAGTTCATCGTATTTTCCCGGTGCCAGCAGCATGATTTTTCGGATCATACGAAAGACGTCGACAGCGATCGCGGTGGCGCTGCTGCGCACGAACGTCATGCCGAAGGGGCGCTCGCCTTTCAGCGCCAGTTCGATGCCGGCCATGATTTCAAGCGCCTTGTTGTTGGCGCTGATCAACTGCTGGAAGTTGCGGTAGCGCTCCTTGAAATCGAGGCGCAGGGCGTCGACGTCGGCGGGCTCCATGGCATCGCGGACGGGAAAAAACTTCCTGATCAGTTGGCCGAAGCGTTTCATACCGTTACACAATCGTCCGATGCGGAAAAAGTGGTGTTTCTTATAGGCTTTAAGATAAAGGTTTTGGCAAGACCAGAGGGAGGCGGCTGCATTGTGATACGCCAACGACCGATAACACAGCGAAAAACTTTATTTCAAGGCCTATTATCAGCCCTGCCGCTGACCGCCCAGTCCGGTCACGTCAGACACTTTTAAGCTTCCGGGAAAACCATATATTTTTTGAAGAAAAAAATGGCCGAAGGGAAACATGACGCCTTCAGCCATTTCTTCAGCTACCCGGCAACCGGCCGGCCGCCGTATGTCGCGGCCCGCATCCGCTCCGGCCGTCAGTGTTCCATTTTCATGCCCCAGCCCTCGAACATGTACAGGATGGCAAAACCATACCAGAGCGTGTAAACAACGTAAAAGATAAGCGAAAAGATGACGATGCCGTACTTGTCGGATATATTCTGCGGCTCGATCCGGTAGAAGTTGAACGCGACTTCCACGGCCCTGTTTCTGACCGTCGCGACCATCTTCGCGTCACTGAATTTCTTCTGGGCGGTCAGGGCCTTCTCCATCGAATTCAGGGCCGTCCACCAGTTGAAAAGCGCCTGGCGCGCGTCGAAACCGTATTGGGCGGCCACTTTCTGGCTGTCGTTGAAAAACATGGCATCGCTGTCCGCCAGTATGGCGGTGAAGACCTGCCCGATGTCGCCGGCGACCTTCAGTTTTTCTCCATTGGCCTCGGCCGCCGCCCCGGCCTTCTGGAACATCAGGGCCGTCTGCTGGGCCTGCTCGGCGCTTTTCAGGGTCAGGGTGAGATCGATTGTTTTCTGATCGAAGACCCGCACCTCCTCCTTTAACCGCGGAATGAAATGCGCCGAACCCTTGGAAATGGAGTTAAAGAGGGAATCCAAATAGTTAAGGCCGTTATGGCCATTGAAAACCGGCATGAAGAATATCACCAGCACCACGATGAAGCCTGCCATCATGCCCAGACCGATGTTAAATGTCTTCTTGTTCGCTATCATGGTTAGGCTACCTCTCCCTTCAGTTTTTTGATGTTGGCCATAAACGTGCCGATGACCCAGACCGAGAACCCGCCGATGACGATGAAAAACGCCACGATCCCGATGGTGTTAAGGAAGGCCCCGGCCTGCTTGCTGATGGGGATGATGTCCATTTCTCCCAGCTTGGCGGGCAGGGCGAAGATCCGGTTGACGAATCCGGCCAGCACGGACATGGCGTAGAACCCGCGGATCGTGATTCCCTTGACCACCTTGGTCACCAGGGCTCCGATCTGGATGCCGAACAGGGAGCCGAGCAGCATCCCCATGGCCAGGGTGTAGAAGATGAACCCATAAATGGCATACTGGGTGATGGCGGCGTAGCCGGCCGTGAAAACGATCTGGAAAATGTCGGTCCCCACGGTGGTCATGGATGAGACGCCCAGCACGTAGACAAAGATGGGAAAGGTCAGAAAGCCGCCGCCGACACCCATGATGCCGGCGGCCAGTCCGACCAGGGCGCCGCTCAAAACCAGAAACACCCAGGAAATGGCGCGTCCGCCCGGAACCAGCTCGTGGTCGAACCGCACCATGGGGGGGATGGTAACGGCCTGCAGCTTCTTTGACAGGTTGCCGATCTCGGCGCCCTCGTCCTTGGCGTGGGCCCCGCCACCGCCATAGGTGGTGCTCACGCGGGCCGCGGCCTTGCGGGCCCGCAGGAAGTCGGTCATGGCGTAGATTCCGAGAAAACCGAGCATCAGGGCGTAAACCGTCGTGATGAAAGTGTCGCTTAACACCGGGTTGATATCATACAGCACCCGGTTGATCACACCGCCGGCGGTGGCGCCGATGATCGCGCCGATCAAAAAGACGACCGCCAGCGGCACCGAGACGTTGCCGAGCTTGCGGTGGATCACGCTGCCCATGATCGCCTTGGCGAAAATGTGGAACAGGTCGGTTCCGACCGCCAGGATGCCCTTGATGCCGGCGCTCATCAGGGCCGGGGCGATGATGAACCCGCCGCCGGCGCCGATGCAGCCGGTGATCAACCCGGCGCCCACCCCAATCAGGATCGACACGATGAAGATGCCAGTGCTGTAGAAGGCCGGGCTGTAGGCCGTTTTGCCTCCCAGGAGATGGGGCATCGCGCTGCCGATTTGATCGGCGAAGGCCCAGCCGCCGAGAATGACGGGCACGGTCAGCAGGCCGAGGATGAACAACCGTTTGCGGTCGCGCAGGATCGTGGTCGCATTGTCGATTTCCCACTCGGCAAACCGCTGTGCGCCATACGTCATGAACTGCCCCCACTGTCTGAAAAATCCCATGTCAACTCCTTACCGTATAAAAATGTTGTATGATTGGCCCGGCCGATACCGACCGGACGCCTCGTCCGCCTGTTTTACGCCGGAAACCGTCTGCCGGATCGACACGGACTCCCGCATGATGCCGGCTGAAAAAGCAAGGGATATGCCAAGGCACCGCTGCGGGACGACTTCGCTTAAACGCTTGTTTTCAGGTCAATTGCCGGAAAGGTTAACCGGCAGCGGGCAACATGAAGAGCGCCGGGGTGTCGGCATTTTTTACAGGCTGTAAAGGAAAGAATCGTTGGCCGCCGGACGGTTGCGGTTTAGTGAGAGCGGCGGCCGGCTGCGGGAGAATACCCTTGGCGGGCAAAGAGAAAGTGGTTCAGATAGCGGCAGGGTCCTTTTTCTGGGCGGCGATCTTTTTGTCCTGAATCGCCTTTTTCTGGTGGGCATCCTGCAGTTTGTATAGCAGCTGGTCGATCTCGATCGGTTTCATCAGGTAGTCGAAGGCCCCCAGTTTCATCCCCTCGATGGCCACTTCCACGTTGGCGTGGCCGGTCAGCATGATGACCTCGACCAGCGGGTGGCGCGCCTTGATTTCCCTGAGGGTCTGGAT
>JBAPWQ010000369.1:0-2906 GCA_049283795.1 Desulfobacterales bacterium
CGCTTCAGCGACCGCCTCGACGGCCACCTGGTCGCGGGCCACATCGACGGGGTCGGCACCCTAAAAGCGATCGGGACGAAGGCTAACGCCACCATCTTGACCATCGGCGTCGATGCGGCCCTGGCGCGGTACATGATCGAAAAGGGCTCTGTAGCAGTGGACGGCATCAGCCTGACCGTCAACCGGTGCACCTCAGACCGGTTCGAGGTCAGCATCATCCCGCACACGGCGGTGGCCACCACCCTGCGCCTGAAAAAAGTCGGCGCCGCGGTCAACATCGAGGTCGATATGATCGGGAAATATGTCGAGCGCTTTCTGACCGGAGCCAGCGCCCCAGGGGCTGCCCGAAGAAACGTGGAGTAACCTATAGACTTCAAGATTAATATTTTGGCTGCTGGTGTCGGTCGTCGGCGTATTACAGTACAGCCTTCTCCCTTCGGCCTTGCCAAAATTATTATCTGAAGCCTACATATCATGCATGACGGCTACAAAGGCCGTGACCAAGCGACAAGGGTCGCGTGCCGGGGGACACAAAGTCCCTCTGCCTGCAGTGTCGTCAGAAATAAAAGGAGTTCATGTCACGATGCCAATTCTTGAAATCGAACAGGCCATAGCCGAAATCAAGGCCGGCCGGATGGTTATTCTGGTGGACGACGAAGATCGTGAAAACGAGGGCGACCTGTGTATGGCGGCCGAGAGGGTCACCCCCGAAGCCATTAATTTCATGGCCAAATACGGCCGTGGCCTGATCTGTCTGGCCATGTCGAACGCCATGATCGCGCAACTCGATCTGCCGATGATGGTCGACAACAACACTTCGGCCTTTCAGACCGGATTTACCGTCTCGATAGAGGCGCGCTGCGGGGTTACCACCGGCATTTCAGCTGCGGACCGCGCCACGACCGTTCTCACCGCAGTGGCCGATGACGCCAAGCCGAGCGACCTGGTCCGGCCCGGCCACATTTTCCCGCTGCGCGCCCGCGATGGCGGCGTGATGGTCCGGGTCGGACAGACCGAAGGGTCGGTCGATCTGTCGCGCCTGGCCGGCTTGAAACCGGCCGGCGTCATCTGCGAAATCATGGACGAGGACGGCACCATGGCGCGCATGCCGGCCCTTGAAAGATTCAGCCGGGAACACGGCATCGGCATCTGCACCATTGCCGATCTGGTCGAATACCGCATGAAAAACGAGGCCTTCGTCCACCGGGCGGCCGAATCCGTCATCCCCACCCAGCATGGCGGTGAATTCAGGATGATCGCTTTCGAAAACGATGTCGATCCCCTGCTGCACATCGCGCTGGTCAAAGGGCAGATCGACCCCGACAAACCCGTCATGGTCAGGGTCCACTCGGAGTGCATGACCGGCGATATTTTCGGGTCGCTGCGCTGTGACTGCGGCGACCAGCTTCACAAGGCGATGGCCATGATCGAAAAGGAAGGGCTCGGGGTCATTCTCTATCTTCGCCAGGAAGGCCGCGGCATCGGCCTGGTCAACAAGCTCAAGGCGTACGAATTGCAACGCAAGCAGGGGCTCGACACCGTCGAGGCCAACCGGCGGCTCGGCTTCAAGGCCGATATGCGCGATTACGGCCTGGGGGCCCAGATGCTGGTCAACCTGGGGGTCCGCAAAATGCGGCTTCTGACCAACAATCCCAAAAAAATGATCGGACTGGAAGGCTACGGCCTGACCATCGAGGAGCAGATCCCCATCGAAATCGAGCCGAACGAATACAACCGCTGCTACCTCGAGTGCAAGAAACTGAAAATGGGTCACCTGCTTCACATCGACGATGACAGCGTCATCAGCCCGATATCTCATCAGTGATCCGCGACATGACAGAAGGAGCCGAAAATGGTCAAAATCCTGGAAGGACAGCTCATTGCCAAAGGCAAACGCTTCGGGATCGTGGTCAGCCGTTTCAACGACTTTATTACCGAAAAATTGCTGGGCGGGGCACTGGATGCGCTGACGCGCACCGGTGCGAAGGAAAATGACATTCACGTCGTGAAGGTCCCCGGGGCCTTCGAGATCCCGCTGGCGGCCAAAAAAGCCGTACAGTCCGGTCGCTACGATGCCGTGATCTGTCTGGGAGCGGTGATCCGGGGCGCCACGCCGCACTTCGACTACGTGTGCGCAGAGGTCAGCAAGGGCGTGGCCCAGGTGAGCCTTGAATCCGGGCTGCCGGTCATTTTCGGCGTACTGACCACCGATACGATCGAACAGGCGATCGAGAGGGCCGGCACCAAGTCCGGCAACAAAGGCTGGCAAGCCGCCATGGCGGCGGTGGAAATGGCCAACCTGATGGGCACCGTTTCACAGGCCTGACGATGGGAATCCGCCGCAAATCCCGCGAACTCGCGCTGCAAGCTCTCTTTGGCATGGACATGACCGGCGATACGTCCGAAGAGATGCTGCAACGGTTTTGCGCTGTCTACGATCCACCGTCCAAGGCGGTTCCGTTTTTGCTGGAGCTTGTCCGGGGCGTTACCGGCTCACGCGCCCTGATAGACCGGCTGATCGAGAGGTTTTCGCGCAACTGGCGCCTGAGCCGCATGTCGTGTGTCGACCGCAACATCATGCGCATCGCCGTTTATGAGATGCTTTTTTGCGGTGACATTCCGGCAAAAGTGTCCATCAACGAAGCCATCGACATCGGCAAAAAATACGGCACCGAAGAATCGGGTGCCTTCATCAACGGAATTCTGGACAGCGTCCGAATCGACGCCGAAATCCCGTTCCTTCCGAAAACCCCCGCCGATCACCCGCAACCCGTGGATTGAGGAGGATCAGTTGATTATCGAATCATTGACAGTCGGACCCATTCAGGCCAATTGCTACATCCTGGGCTGTGAAGAAACCAAGGAAGCCGTCGTGATCGATCCGGGCGATGAGGCCGATCGAATTT
>JBAPWQ010000370.1:0-33671 GCA_049283795.1 Desulfobacterales bacterium
TTTGATCAACAACTCCTCTTGATTCATCATCCTCTTGATACACCGTCTTTGAAACTGTCTTGCTTGAATTCCTCAATTCTCATCATCGAAAATGGCATGACCAGTTCCCGGACCACCTCCTTTCAACTATTCAACCATGTTTAAAACCCGACAGCTTGCCGCGCTGCCTGCAGGTGGGCACCCGACCGCAAGGGCGGCGGCTCAACACTTCATGTCACTGAAGCGGCGCAACGCTTGACACCGGTGCCACAGGCCTTAAGGGCTGTTGTTATCAAGGCGTCGGAGGCCTGTCAAGCCTAAAGTCATCGGGCTCCGCAGCGTGACGTCACCGCTGCGATGGGCCGGGTCGGACAACGCAACAGCCCGGTCGATTCCCGACAGGATTTTCATCCGGTCTATTGCGCCGTTCAGGAAAGGCAGCCGTCTCTCGCGCCGGGGCCCATGTTGGAGAACATAGTAGCCGAATTTATCCTCGAAATCAACCTGTTTTTGTGGATTCCGGCTATTTTATTCAACAAAAACTTTAAAAAAATAGCCTGTCAATGTTTCTGTGGAATCGGAAGCACTTTTTTGGCCTGAAGATAGCGCCGCTTGATCCAGCCGGTCGATTTCTCGACGAGGGTGCGCCGGTATAAGCGCCGGTCGGCGGCGCTGATGAGATCGGTGCGTTTGCCATACTTTAGTTTCACGTAGGCATTGAAATCAAAGGCCGCGAACAGGCGGTAGAGATGACGGTTGAGTATCATCGGTCGGGGTTTGCGGATGACGGCCACCCCAAAATCCAGCAGAACGGGGTGCCGTCCATCAACCACCAGGATGTTGTCCTTTTTTTTGAGGTCGCCGTGCGCCACGCCGGCGCGGTGCATGCTCTGGATATGCTGCAGCAGGGTGTCGAAGAAGTGTTGGCGGTCATGCAGGTGCGCGCCCTGGATGGGAACGCCGTCGACGAAATCCAGGACCAGGTAGCGGTTGTCAAGGAAACCATGGCAGCGCGGGATGCCCGGCAGGCCGGCCAGCCGCCCGTAGACCGCATATTCGTTTTTGAGCATCCGCCGCCGCACCGATGCCGCGAGGCCGCCGCCCAACGGCGCCTTGACCACCAGTGACCGACCGGAGTCCCGGTAAAGCAGGGTATGGCACTGGTAGCCGCGGCCGAGGACGTTACGCCCATCGCGCAGGCTGGCGGTGACCCAGTCGAGCAGGTCGGCTTCGCAAATACCGGCTATGTTATTGGTCATCTGCAGCGATCGTTGAAATAGGGCACGGAGTATAAAAAATTTACCGCAGGGCCGCCGGGAACGCAGAGGTTATTTATTCTCCCTCCCGCTCACGCGCTGGTGAGGCGGACGGGTCACGGCAGCGCGGTAAATGTGATACCTGTACTGCCATTTCAGAGGCGTGAAGGCAGCGAGAGCGGCGCCATCGGCAAGGGCCGGCGCCCTACAGGCGCAGATAAAGCGTGTACAGGCCGGCCAGGAGAAAGAGGGCGATGAGCGGTTCGCCGTTTTGGCGCAGGCTCTGTGAAAAAGACCAGGCGCCGCCCGGATTAGCGCCCGCTGTCAGACGCGGCAGGAGCGCGCGGGTCCGCTGCCGCCAGCGCTCCCAATCTTCCTTGAACAGGTGATGGAGCTTTTCGTCCTCGCGCCGGATGGCCTGCGGATAAAAAACCAGCAGGATCAGGATGAAGAGGGGACCGCTCCACCAGAGCCCGGAAGCCAGCGAAAAACCGCACCCCAGCAGGATATTGCCGACATAGAGCGGGTGACGCACATAGGCATAGGGGCCGTCGGTCGCCAGGGCCTCGTTTTTCTTTATGTGGCCCGAAGCCCACAGCCGCACGGCGATGCCGCCGCAGGCCACGATCACGCCGACCCAGTAAGGGCCGGCGACCGGCCCGCCTGCCAAGGTCACCAGCACCAGAAAGGCAATGCCGATAAACTGCCGGAACCGGTCCCGGCGATAGCGGATATCATGCAGAAACCTCCGGGCCCCGATCTCTTTGATCATCGAACGGATTCCTCTTTCGCTTTTTTTTATGACTTTAGCCGATTTTCAAATTTTGAAGTATGAGAGATTGCGCGGGAGGTGTCAAGGACGATTCTAGGCCTCGACTGCGCCGTAATTATCTATCGAAGCCTGAAGAATCAAAAAAGACAGCCAGCCGTGGTTGGCGGCTGGCTGTCTTAAGGAGGAAAACAGATGATGATTTGTTGAGGATGCTGATTAAGAAAGCAAAGTGCATGCCAAAAACAAAATCGCCTTTAAAAACAATGCGTCCTGATTATAACTATTTAATTTTTAACTATATTTTTTTTACCGCCCTGGTGCAGCGGGCATTTGCGGTGAAAACGAATGATGACCAGCGGTTCAAATTTATGAACGCCGCCTGACCCTTACGGGAAATAATGATTTAAATACAAATAGTTGACTGCATGAAAGCCGGTTTAAATTATTGAATTCGCCGGCTTTGTCCGGCCAGGACGGGCGCAAACAGCCGGATCGCGGCCACGCCCGGCGTTCATTATTTTAAACCGCTGCGGCGCGGTCCACCCGGCTTTTGGGGCCTGATCCGCAAAACGGCCGGCGGTTTATTGCCCCTGTGTCATCCGGGTTATCCTGAATGGAACACTGAGAAAAACAGGTCACAGCCGTGCCGGCGTAAGGCCGACGAATTCAAGGCGCACCTCAGAGGCCAATGCCGTCGATGACCGCCCGGCAGTAACGGCAGCGGCCGTTTTCGAGGGCGGTGCGCCGGACCTGAAATCCCCAGCGCTCGATGACGACCCTGCCGCAGCCGTAGCAAAAGGTATTTTCGCCGTCCCCGCCCGGTACGTTGCCGACATAGACATAGCGCAGGCCGACCCGCAGCCCGGTTTCCCGCGCTTTTATCAGCGTAGCCTCGGGGGTCGGCGGCCGATCGGTCAGCTTGTAGGTCGGGTGAAACCGGCTGATGTGCCAGGGGGTCTCCGGCCCCAGTTCCGTCACCAGGAATTCGGCCATCCTTTCCAGCTCATCGGGGTCATCGTTCAGGCCCGGCACGACAAGAGTGGTCACTTCCACGAATATGCCGGCGGTTTTCATCCGCTTCAGGGTCTGCTTGACGGGCGCGAGTTTGGCGCCGCAGATGTCGCGGTAGTATTTTTCGCTGAAGGCTTTCAGGTCGACGTTGGCGGCGTCCAGGAAGGGCCGGATCATTTCGAGCGCCTCGCCGGTCATGTAGCCGTTGGTGACGAATACGTTTTTGAGCCCTGCGGCGTGCGCTAGCCGGGCGGTGTCACAGGCAAACTCGAAAAAAACGGTCGGCTCCGTGTAGGTGTAGGCGATGCTCTGGCAACCGCCGGCGACGGCTTCGGCCACCACTTGCTGCGCCGTCCAGTCGTCCCCGACGATCAGGCCGTTTCGGTCCTCGGGCATCTGCGCGATGTCGGCATTCTGGCAGAACCGGCACGTGAAATTGCACCCGACCGTGGCGATGGAATAGGAAAGGCTGCCGGGCAGAACGTGAAAGAGCGGCTTTTTTTCGATGGGATCGATGTGGCGCGCAATCAGCTTGCCGTAAACCAGGGTGTGCAGCACCCCGGCGCGATTTTCGCGCACGCCGCACCGGCCGCGCCGGCCGTCTTTTACCAGGCAGCGATGAGAACACAGGTTGCACCTTACCTTACCCTCGCGGGCGGGTTCATACAGGAAGGCTTCCATGACACTTATCCCGTGCAGGCAAACATGATTTGGCGTTGCCCCCCTCGCAAAGCGTTTCGGTCGGGCCGTTGCGGCTGCCCATCACCGTGCCGGGCATCAGCCGGTCACCGTGCCGCCGGCCGGTTTCCTCCTGGTGGCGCAGGACCAGCGGCCGCGTCCTGAAAGCCGGCACCAGCGTGACGACCATGCCCACGAAAGTCCCGAAGGGGCAACGCTGCACCCAGCGGGACTGTTCGAAAGCCCGCACGAAACGGCCGCGGCCGGCGGGCAGCTGATTGACCGTTCGCCAGGTCAGCGGCACAGGCCCGACCAGGGACCGGATGACCCGCTTGAGTTCCCAAACCCCGAAGAACCGGGCATGATTGAAAAGGGTATCGCAGAACAAGCCGGCGACCCGGCGCTGCAGGTTCTCGATGGCGTAGCGGTTGAGGACGCCGATAAAGACGCGGTCGCGGGCGACGCGGCAGGCTTCGGCGATGGCTTTTACCGGATCATCGACGAATTCGAGGGCGGTCATGAAACAGGCGTGGTTAAAGGAATTGTCATCGAAGGGCAGATCTTCCGCGGACCCGCGGTACAGGTCGACGCGGTTTCCCAATTTCTTGAAACTGATGTCGAGCATGTAAGGCGAGGCATCGATTCCGGTGGCATTCAGCCCCATTTCCAGCAGCGGCATCAGGCTGGCACCGGTCCCG
Source organism: Desulfobacterales bacterium (assembly GCA_049283795.1). Lineage (GTDB taxonomy): Bacteria > Desulfobacterota > Desulfobacteria > Desulfobacterales > SG8-13 > JARFQH01. The sequence goes on from JBAPWQ010000370.1 coordinate 4,395, forward strand.
CAGCCGATCTCCAGAACCGTCTCCCCGCGGGCCGGGTGCAGCAGGTCGAGCATCAGGGTGTTTTCGCAGTCGGCCTCGAAACGATACCGCGGTTCTTCGAACCAGCGCTCGAAAGCTTGCGCATCCTTGAAATCGAAGACGTATCCCATGGCGGCAACTCAACTGCACTGTGGCTTCCCGGCGAACCCGCCACTGATGTGTCCCGGTGGGCCGCTCAAGCCTGCTGATCGGATTCGGGAGCGGCTTCCAAAGCGGCGGCCTCGGCCGGTCCGGATTTTTTCTTGCGCCGGCGGCGCCGCTTTTTCTTGCGCGGTGCGGCTGGGTCTTCCGCATCGGCCGCAACGACGACCGGCCTGGCTGCCGGCGGCGTTTCGGCCGGCGCATCGGGCGGCGTGTCTGGCGGCGTGTCTGGCAGAAAGCCGAAAAACGCCCCCGGGTGTTTCTTGGGCCAGGGTTTTTCGGCTGGCTTCTCGCGCGCCAGTCTTTTCTGGACGCGCTCCTTTCCGTGAACGGCCCGCACGCTGCGCCCGCGGGAGGCGGTGGCCACCGGCCCGCCGGCGTCGGCGACGTACCAGTCATCATCGGGCCAGACCACCGGGATCTTGTAACCCAGCATCTCTTCGACGGCATCCAGATGGAACACATACTGTTCGCAGGCCAGGGAAAACGCCTTGCCGGTTTTGCCCGCCCGGGCCGTGCGTCCGATCCGGTGAATATAGTTTTCCGCGTCCTGGGGCAAATCGTAATTGATGACGTGGCTGATGTCTTCCACGTGGATCCCGCGCGAGGCGACGTCGGTGGCCACCAGGATTTTGATGCGGCCGTTCTTGAATTTTTCCATCAACTGGAACCGCTTGCGCTGGTGCAGGTCCCCGGTGATGCCCTCGGCCGGACACTTGTTGCCCTTGAGCTTCTGGGTCAGCCACTCCACCCCGCTCTTGGTGTTGATGAAGATCAGCATCCGGCTCCAGTCTTCGCGCGCCAGTATTCCGAGCAGCAGCGGCAGCTTCTGCTCCCGGCCCACATGAAACAGCACCTGATCGATCCCCTCGACCGTCACCTCTTCGGGCGTAATCGAGATGAATTCCGGCAGGTTCATGTACTCGTAGGTCAATTCCAGGACGCGGTAAGAGAGGGTGGCCGAAAAGAGCATGGACTGCCGCTTGTCGTAGCGCGGCAATTTTTTCAGGATAAAGCGCATGTCCTTTTCGAAGCCCAGGTCCAAAAGGCGGTCGGCCTCGTCGATGACCACCACCTTGATGCCGGCGGTTTTGAAGATGCCCTGCTTGAAATAGTCGATGACGCGCCCGGGGGTGCAGATGACGATATCCACGCCCTCTTTGAGGATCTCGGCCTGGCGCTGGTAGTCGATCCCGCCGACGACCTGGACCATCTTGAAACCGGTGTGGCGGCCAAGGACCAGCGCTTCCTCGTAAATCTGATTGGCCAGTTCCCGGGTGGGCGCCACGATCAGGGCCGCCGGCACTCCGGGGTCACGGTCGGTCGCCGCCAGGAGCCGTGCGAAGACGGTCACCAGAAAGGCCGCCGTCTTGCCGGTCCCGGTCTGGGCCTGCCCGGCGACATCCCGGCCGGCCAGCGACACGGGCAGGGATTGGGCCTGGATCGGCGTGCAGTAGGTAAAACCGGCTTCGGTAAGCCCGGAGAGAACTTCAGGCGGCAGATTGAGTTCGGTGAAGGAGGTGCGTGTCAGAAATTTTGGTTTAACCGCCCGCAGGTCGGAAGCCAAGGATTCGGGCTCGTCGGACATGATTTCCTCAAATGGTTGAAACCTCAAATGTGAGGGGGGTTGATCCAGTAAACGCGCCGATTATACCCGTTTCTCGTTATATTGCAAGGGCAGGGGTTTGTTCCTGAAAAATCGGTTGGTGCGCTTCGGGCACCCGGTTGTGTTTGACGGGTTGATGAATTACCATTGAGCAAGTTAATAATATTTAATAAAATATCAACCGGGGCCGCGCGCCGTTCGCGCGGACAGGCCGGTCCGCCGCCGGTCATGCTTGCCGTCCCGCGCACTTTTGTGTTACCGGAGGAAGTCCCTCGGCTCATCACCGGTCCGCGGGCGCCTATCGCAATGTCATCGGATTGGAACCTACCCCTGGTGCCGTTTCAAAGGGCCGGGGAATCGAAACAAAAAGGAGACTGTTTGTGAACCGTAGCAAGAACTCTTTCCCGGCCCTGATTCAGCGCAGCGACAGCCTGCTGGTCATCGTCGATGTCCAAAAAAAACTGGCGCCCCTCATCCAGGACACGCCGCGCGTCGTAGCAAACATCGTCAAACTCGTGCGGCTCGCCAGGCTGGTGGAAGTGCCGGTCATGATGAGCGAACAGGAAAACCTGGGCGAGACGGTCGAGGAGATCAGGCTGGAGTTACAGGAAACGCCGCCGGTACGGAAGATGTCCTTTAGCTGCTTCGGCGAAGATGCGTTCACCCGCCGCCTGAAGGCCCACGACCGCCGCACCCTCGTACTGGCGGGAATCGAAGCGCACATCTGTGTCACCCAGACGGCGCTGCAGGCCCCTGCCGATTACCGGGTCGTGGTGGTCGCCGATGCCGTCGCCTCGCGCTCGCCGCTCGACTGCCAGGCAGCCCTGGCACGGCTGCGGGACGAAGGCGCCACGACCGCCACCACCGAAATGGTGATGTACGAGTGGCTGGAACGCGCCGGCACCGACACCTTCCGCTCGGCCCTGCCGCTGCTCAAATGAGGCCCGGCATGCCCGATTTTTTCAAGGTGACGGCCCTTGCCGACGTCCTGGAATTGGCGGGGATGTTCCCGCCGGTCGATACGGAAACCATCTCGCTGGCGCAAGCCGGCGCAAGAGTCCTGGCCGATGACCTGAGAGCCGATCAAAACCTCCCCGATTTTCTGCGGGCGACGATGGACGGCTATGCGGTCAGGGCCGCCGCCACGTTCGGGGCCTCCGAGGGCAGCCCGGCCTGCTTGACCGTCAAGGGCACCGTGTCGATGGGCCGGCCGGCCGGTTTTTCCATTGCCCCGGCCGAGGCCGCACGGGTCTCCACCGGCGGCATGCTGCCGGAAGGCGCCGACAGCGTGGTGATGATCGAGCACACGGAAATGCTGGACGACACCACGATCGAGGTCTACCGCAGCGTGGCCCCGGGTCAGAATGTCATCGAAATCGGAGAAGATTTTTCCGCCGGGCAGACCATTCTCGCCGCCGGCCAGGTCCTGCGACCGCAGGAAATCGGCCTGCTGGCGGCCTTCGGCCGCCGGAGTGTCACGGTGTACAAGCGTCCGCGCATCGCCATCATTTCCACCGGCGACGAAGTCGTTCCGGTTGCCGACACACCGGAAGCAGGGCAGATCCGGGACGTCAACAGCTATTCCCTTTCGGCCCAGGTGCTTGCCGCCGGCGCATTGCCGCTGCGCTGCGGCATCGTGGGCGACAATTTCGAGGCCCTTAATTCCGCCTGCCGCGACGCCCTGGCCACTGCGGACATGGTCCTGCTCTCCGGCGGCAGCTCTGTCGGGAGCCGGGATTTTACGGTCGATGTTCTGAACCATCTGCCGCAATCCCGCCTTCTCGTGCACGGCATTTCGATCAGCCCCGGCAAGCCGACCATTCTGGCCGGCACCCAAAACAAGGCGGTCTGGGGCCTGCCGGGTCACGTCGTCTCGGCCATGGTCGTTTTCAAAATCGTGGTTCAGCCCTTCATCACCCAGGTTGCCGGCGGCGGCCGCCAGCGGCCGGCTTTTCGGATTCCCGCCCGGCTGAGCCGCAACCTCGGTTCGGCGCAGGGCCGCACCGATTTCATCCGCGTGCGGCTCACGCCCGAAAACGGCGGGTACCGGGCCGAACCGATCCTGGGCAAATCGGGTTTGCTGAACACCCTGGTCATGGCCGACGGCCTCATCGAAATCGACGTCAACACCGAGGGTCTGGAGGCCGGGACGGAAGTGGCGGTGATCCCATTGTAACCGGGACTTGAAAATAGAAACTTGATTCTCGAAACTCCGTATTCACACCCCATAACCCGCGCCTCGCAGCTTGCTAAAATGACTTCACCGTATAAGGCGTTACGAGAAACGGCTGAAACTCGGCGCCAACGGTCCAAACGAGGCAAACCTGCCGCCGGCGGAACTCAACGGGTTCAAACGGCAAAACGGGCTAAACGGGCACAACCGATTTTCCTGCTCCGTGGCGATCGTCGGTGCCCTGTTCGGAGATGTGCATGCATTCCCAGCGCAATATCTATTTGAAAATGAAACCGCTGCAAGAAGCGCGGGACATCCTGTTTCAGCGTTTCGGCTCGTCCGGCGTCATGACCGGTGAAACCGTGCCGGTAACCGAGGCGGTCGGACGCGTGCTGGCCACAGCGGTCACCGCCCGGCTCTCTTCGCCCAATTTTCATGCGGCCGCCATGGACGGCATCGCGGTCAAGGCCGAGAAAACCTTCGGCGCCAGCGAGACGCGGCCCAAAGAGCTGGTCATCGGCCGGGACGCATTTTACCTGAACACCGGCCACGTGATGCCGGAAGGCACCGACGCGGTCATCATGGTCGAAAAACTCGATCGGCTCGACGAGCATCGCGTGCGCATCGAGGCGCCGGCTTTTCCCTGGCAACTCGTTCGCAAAATGGGCGAGGACATCGTCGCCACCCAGCTGCTCTTTTCGCAGAACCACCAGATCACGCCCTACTGCCTGGGCGCGCTCATTTCGGCCGGCATTTTCGAGGTGGCGGTCCGGCGCAGACCCAACGTGCTGATAATCCCCACCGGCTCCGAAATCCTCGACTGGCGCAAGCGTGATACGGACCGGCCGGCGCCGGGACAGGTCCTCGAGAGCAACTCCTATGTTCTCGGTAAACTGACCGAGGCCTGCGGCGGCGCTTACACCAAACACGACTGCGTCCGCGACGACCTGGAAGCGATCAAAACGGCCACCCGCAACGGCCTTCAAGGCGGCTTCGACATGGTCCTGATCATCGGCGGCTCCTCGGCCGGATCCGAAGACTATGCGCGCCACGCCATCACCGCGCTGGGAAGCGTGCATGTGCATGGCGTCACCATGATGCCCGGCAAACCGGTTCTGATCGGCGAGGTTGACGGCAAGCCGGTCTTCGGCATACCCGGCTACCCGGTGTCGGCGATCATCGCCTTCGAACAGTTTGTCGGCCCCCTGATCCGCCGCCGGCTCGGGCTGCCCGATACCGCTCCGCAAACCGCGGTGGTCGAACCCACCCGCAAAATTGCCTCCAAACTCGGCGTGGAAGAATTTGTCCGCGTAAAGCTCGGGCAGGTGGGCGGCCGCATTGTGGCCACGCCCCTGCCACGCGGCGCGGGCTGCATCACCTCGATTACCGAAGCCGACGGCATCATCCGGATCCCCAACCACGTCGAGGGGATCAATGCCCAGCAGGCCGTGGCCGCCGAACTGCTGCGCCCGCTGCCCGCCATCCGCAACACGATCGTGATCGTCGGCAGCCACGACAACACCCTGGACGTTTTGGCCGACGAGCTTCGCGCCGGCGGCGGCAGCGGCCTGTCGCTGTCATCGAGCCACGTCGGCAGCATGGGCGGCCTGATGGCGGTCAAAAAAGGCCTGTGCCACCTGGCGGGCGCACACCTGCTCGACACCCGTGACGGCAGCTACAACACCTCCTATATCGAACGCTACCTGCCCGAACTCTACGCCGCGAAAAAAATCCGCCTGGTCAACCTGGTGTTCCGTGAGCAGGGTCTGATCGTCTTGCCCGGCAACCCGAAAAACATCAACAGTATCGATGACCTGGCGCGCGAGGATGTCACCCTGATCAACCGCCAGGCCGGCTCCGGCACGCGCATCCTGCTCGACTACCGCCTGCAGGAATCCGGCCTCGATCCGGGCCGCATCCAGGGCTACGGCATCGAAGAGTTCACCCACATGTCGGTGGCGGTGGCCGTGCTGAGCGGAACGGCCGACGCCGGTCTGGGGATCTGCGCCGCGGCCAGGGCCCTGAACCTCGACTTCGTTCCAATCGTCACCGAGCGGTATGACCTGGTGGTGCCCGATACCTTTTTCGAGACCCGCAACTTCCAGGTCCTGCTGGAGATCATCCGCAGCAGCGCCTTCAAGAAACGGGTCGAGGCCCTGGGCGGCTACGGCACTGCCCGCACCGGCGACATCCTGCTCTAAGCAAGAGGTTTGGGCCAATTGACCTACGAGATCATCGACCACACCGCGGACCTCGGCCTGCACGTCACGGCCGCCGACCCGTCCGACCTGTTCGCCACCGCCGCGCGGGGCCTGTTCGACGTCATTGTCAGCGCCGATTCCCTGCGCCCCCGGCGAACCCTGAGCCTGAAGGTGGCCGGCGCGGACTGGCCGGATCTTCTGGTCAACTGGCTGCGGGAGCTGCTCTACCTGTGGTCCGGGAAAGGTTTTTTGGTGCATTCGGTGCGTATCCACGACATAGCCGCCGATCGCATCGCGGCGGATGTCGCCGTCGACATCTTTGACCCGGCGCGACACGCGATCGATTGCGAAATCAAGGCCGTCACCTACCACCAGGTCGCTGTCGATCGAACGTCGACCGGCTGGGAGGCGAAAATCATTTTCGATGTATAGGATATAGCGTCATGCAACTGCGACAAATCGACACCTACCGGTGGGAAATCCCCATGACCGGCGCCATGCGTGTCCCCGGCATCGTTTACGCCACCGCCGCCATGCTCAATGACTCCGATCAGGCGGAACCGCTCAAGCAGGTGGCCAACGTCGCCACGCTGCCCGGTATTCTCAAAGCATCCCTGGCGATGCCGGACATGCACTGGGGCTATGGTTTTCCGATCGGCGGCGTGGCGGCCTTCGATTGGCAGACCGGCGTCGTATCCCCCGGCGGCGTGGGATACGACATCAACTGCGGGGTGCGCCTGGCCGCAACGAACCTGGTCGAAAGCGAGGTGCGGCCCAAACTCGATGTGCTGGTCAACGCGCTCTTTCAGACTATTCCGTCCGGCGTCGGTTCTCAGGGTTCCCTTAAACTCTCCGTGGCGGAGGAAAAAAAGGTGCTGCGAAACGGAAGCCGCTGGGCGCTTCATCAGGGTCTCGGTGATGACGGTGACCTGGAGCACACCGAAGACGGCGGCTGCCTGCCCGATGCCGATCCGGAACTGGTCGGCGCGCGAGCCCTGGAACGGGGGCGGCAGCAGCTCGGCACCCTCGGTTCCGGCAACCACTTCCTTGAAGTCGGCCTGGTCGACGAAGTCTTCGATCCTTTGGTGGCAAAGGCGTTCGGCCTTTTCGAAGGCCAGGTGACCCTCATGCTCCACTGCGGCTCGCGCGGGTTCGGCTATCAGGTGTGCGACGACTTTCTGGCCTCGATGACCAAGCATGTTCAGAAACTCGGCCTCCACCTGCCGGACCGGCAGCTGGCCTGCGCCATGATCCAGTCGGAAATGGGCGCCCGGTACCTGGGCGCCATGGCCTGTGCCGCCAACTACGCCTGGGCCAACCGCCAGATTCTGCTGCACCGGTCGCGCGAAGTCTTCCAGCGCGTTTTCGGCCTGGGGCCGTGCGATCTGCGCATGCGGCTGGTGTACGATGTCTGCCACAACATCGCCAAAAAAGAGGATCACGTCGTCGACGGCCAGCAGCGCACCGTGTGCGTTCACCGCAAGGGCGCGACCCGCTCTTTTCCGGCCGGCCATCCGGCGTTGAATGAAGACTACCGCACGGTGGGGCAGCCGGTGATCATCCCCGGCGACATGGGAACAGCTTCCTATGTACTGGTCGGCACCGAACAGGCCCTGGCCGACACGTTCGGCTCGACCTGCCACGGGGCCGGCCGGAAGCTGAGCCGCAAAGCCGCCATGAAAGCGGGCAAGGGCCGGTCGATCCACCGCGAGCTTGAAGATAAGGGTATTCTGGTCCGTTGGACCGGCCGGGGCACACTCGCCGAAGAGATGCCCGCAGCCTACAAGGACATTGACGACGTCACGGCGGTCGTCCACGGGGCCGGCATCTCCCGCAAAGTGGCCAGGTTGCGGCCGATCGCCGTGGTCAAGGGGTAAAGGCCAATGCCAAGCATACCGCGGCCGCCGGCGGAGGTCCCGTCACAAAGTACCAATGTCCCGATTTTTCAACAGTTCCATTACTTGCCGCCCACGGCCTCAGCACCCGCCGGAGCGAACTCGCGTTTTCGTGGTTTTCGTGAACCCCAAGGAATAAGGAATGATATCGATGAATCCGCAAATGTTCAGAGAGTATGACATCCGGGGCATTACCGGCAAGGACATGACGGCCGCGGACGCGGTCCTGATCGGCCGCGGCGTGGGGACCTTCCTTCACCGGCAGGGCGCCCGCGCCATCACCGTCGGCCGTGACTGCCGCCTGACGTCCGGTGACTACGCCCAAAATTTAATCGAGGGGCTCCTTTCGACCGGCTGTGACGTGGTCGACATCGGCGTGTGTCCCACCCCGGTGTTCTACTTTTCGATCCAGCATCTTGAAAAGGACGGCGGCGTCATGGTGACCGCCAGCCACAACCCGCCCGAATACAACGGCTTCAAGCTCTGCCATGGCCTCGACTCGATCCACGGCCAGGACATCCAGGCCATTTTGGCCCTGATCCAGACCGAAGATTTCAGCACGGGCCGCGGGCAGCTGTCATCTGCCACCATTATTCCGACCTACATGGATTTTGTGGTCGACAACATCCGCCTGCCGCACCCGCTGCGGGTCGGGGTCGATGCCGGCAACGGAACCGCCGGGGTTGTGGCCGTGCCGATCATGAGACGGCTCGGGTGCCTGGTCAGCGACATCTACTGCGACATGGATGGAAATTTTCCCAACCACGAGGCCGATCCGACCGTGGCCGACAACATGCGGGACCTCATCGCACTGGTTCAAAGGGAAAAGCTGGATCTCGGCATCGGTTTCGACGGGGACGGCGACCGCCTGGGGGTCGTGGACGAGAGCGGGCGGATTATCTACGGCGACAAGCTGATGATCATCTTCGCCAGGGAGATCCTTACGCGCAAACCCGGCGCCACGTTTATTTCTGAGGTGAAATGCTCGCAGACCCTGTATGACGATATCGAAAAACACGGCGGCCGCGCCATCATGTGGCGCACCGGCCACTCCCTCATCAAAAAGAAAATGAAAGCCGAGAAAGCCGAGCTGGCCGGGGAAATGAGCGGTCACATGTTTTTCGCCGACCGCTTTTTCGGATTCGACGATGCCACCTATGCCGCCTGCCGCCTCCTTGAAATCCTCGCCGCCACCGGCAGCAGGATCTCCGAGCTGCTGGCCGACGTGCCGCAGACCGTCACGACGCCGGAAATCCGCGTCGATTGTCCGGACGAGATCAAGTTCCACCTCGTCCGCAAGGTGACGGACCATTTCCGCCGGCATAACGAGGTGATCGATATCGACGGGGCCCGGATTCTCTTTGGTGACGGCTGGGGGCTGGTGCGGGCGTCGAACACCCAGCCGGCGCTGGTTCTAAGGTTCGAGGCCCTGACGGAAAAAGGTCTGCGGGAGAACCGACACCTGGTGGAGGAAACCCTTGAAAAGCTGCGCGCGGACATGATGACGTGAGAGCGGGGCCGGAGACCGGAAAGAGGCGCAGCCTCTGAATTTGTTGACTGATGCCGGGAACCAGGCAGGGCGTGCTCGAAGCCTTTTTTCTAAAGGTCGGTTTCCAGACGGGCAATTTTTTGGCGGCGCTCTTTGTCTTGGCCGACATCGACGGACTGAAACCCGCGCCGGTCGACACCGGTCCGCCGATCCCGGCCGGATCTTCTTTCGGGAACCTCCACGGGCACCGGCTTCTTGCGCCGGTCACTCCACAGGCGGCGACCGCCATTGTCCAGCATGGCAATAAAAGACAATTCGTTCATGAGCCGGTTAATTCCCTCTCTTCCTTGTCTCGTAGATCAATTTTCGGCCCCTGTCAATCTTTCGTCACGGGCCGGATCTTCAGTGTCGAAAGCCGTTTGGCGCCGGTTAAAAAAAAGTCTTGACATGCCACATCGTGGTATGTCAGGATAATGGCAACCGTCGGGTTGGTAAACCCGGCCAAGAAAACCTCCTTTCATAAAGGGCGGGCCATATCCCCTGTGGCCCGTCTTTTTGTTATGGCGGCGGGCTTGATGGCGCCGGCCTCGGACGGCAGCGATGTCATCGTCTTGCGCTTCAACGATCCGGCCTTCAACTTATACCTTTCCAGGGCGAGAATAAAAATAACGACCGCAAGCACCATCGCCGCCGCCAGAATCAATCCATAAAGATCAGAACTCACCATTGAGCCTTCTTCCTTTCGGGCCCTTGCTCTCATTCCGGTTTGCGGAACGGACCCTCTGAAAAAGACAGCAAGGAATATGCCACTTGTAAGCTCGTCGGGGGCGCCCGACTCTCCCGCCACAGTCCGCAAACAGCGGCACCGGGATCGACATCCCGCCGATCGCCGCGCCTGCGGCTCCCGCCCGGGTATTTCCGTTGTCTCTCCATGCCGCCGCCACGCCTTGTTGACAGGCGGATGGTAACTGACCTATAAATTCAGTGGTGGTTGGGTCCGTTGTCGATTCCCCGTATGCGGATTGCCGGTTTCCAGTTTTTACTCCTTGAAAGAGGGCACTGATTCATGAAAATATCGATCCTGGGTGCCGGAAAAATCGGCACGGCGATTGCCCTGATGCTGCATGACAGCGGCTTCTGCTCCGACCTTCTGATCGGCGATATCGTCGCTCCGGCGGACGTCGGCGCGCCGGCCGCGGCAACCTGCTTGCGGCTCGACATCAACGATCCGGTTGCGCTCGGCACGTTTATCGCCGGCCGCGATGCCGTGGTGAGTGCGGCGCCCTTTTACCTGAATCGCATCATCGCCGAGGCCTGTGCACGGGCCGGGGTCGCCTATTTCGATCTGACCGAAGATGTCGAAACCACTAAATACATTCGCGGACTGGCTCAGAATACCGCCGTGCCGTTCGTTCCGCAGTGCGGACTGGCCCCCGGCGCTGTCAATATCATCGGCAGCAGCTATGCCCGCATGCTGAAAACCGTCCGCAGCCTGGAATTGCGCGTCGGGGCCCTGCCGCTGTATGCCAGCAACTCGATGAAGTATTACCTGAGCTGGAGCACGGCGGGCCTGATCAACGAGTACTGCCAGCCGGCCGACGCCTTGTACGATGGTTGCCGGATACAAGCCTTGCCGCTGGAGGGGCTCGAACGGCTGACCATAGACGGCACGGAATACGAAGCCTTCAACACGTCCGGCGGCGTGGCGACCATGTGCGAAACATTTGAAGGCTGCATCAGCGACCTGACCTACAAAACCATCCGCTATCCCGGGCATCGGGATTTGATGCGCTTTCTCCTGCATGACCTGAACCTCGGGCGTAACCGCCACGTCCTGACCCAGATCTTCGATCAGGAAGTGCCCCTGACCGAAAACGACGTGGTCATCATGTATGTCAATGTGGTCGGCAGTGATGACGGTCCGGTCCTGCAGCGGAATTTTGTCAAAAAAATTTATGGCCGCACCCTGAACAATACGACCCTCTCGGCGATTCAGCTGTCGACCGCAGCCGGATTGGTGGCGATGCTGGAACTGTTCAGCCGCGGCAAATTGTCGCCGGGCTTCGTCAAACAGGAAGACATCGATCTCGCAGACTTCTTTGCGACCCGCTGGGGCGGGCTGGTTTACGACCCTGGCCAGTGATCGCCGCCGGACCGGTTACCGACATTGAGTGTAATATAACGTATTACTTTGCGCTATGACCGCTTGTGGCCGTAAACGATGTAATTTCAGGTACCTGACGACTCGATCAAATAGCTGTTGACAAGCCGGGGGGAGTTGATATGATGACTCCCACGTTACATGTCGTTGTTCGATCCCCTGCCGGGGAGCATAGCTGGGGAGGGTTTAATTTGATCAGCAGCTTGCATTCCCTCAAGATTTGAAAAATTGCTAAAGCGCTTTTTCTTTTAACCCTGTTGCTGACCTGGCAACCGGGTTTTTTTTTGATAAATTCCGGATGACACCACCGCACACCGATAAACACGATACCCTGGAAATAGAGGGCCTCGGGGTGATTCGCCTGAAACGCAGCCGCAGGGCCAGGTATATGAACCTGACGGTCAAACCGTTTTGCGGCATCGGGGTGACAATCCCTTACGGGGTCTCAGTCAAGCGGGTCGAACGATTCGTGGTCTCGAAGGCGCACTGGGTCGTTAACCGCCTGGCCAGTGTCCGTCAACTGGAGCAGCAGCGGCTGCGCGCGGCCGGTGTGATGGAAAAAACGGATTCCGGAGAAGCCCGCAAGTTTCTGGTGCGGGAACTGAAGGCCCTGGCGCGGCAGCATGGTTTCAACATCGGCGGCGTAACGGTCCGCAGGCAGAAAACACGCTGGGGAAGCTGCTCGGCCGTTAACAACATCAGTTTAAACATCAATCTGGTCCATCTTCCACGGCCCCTCATGACCTACGTCATCCTGCATGAACTCCTGCACACCCGCATTAAAAATCATGGCCCGCGGTTCTGGACCGAATTGGACAAATTGGTCGGGGACGCCCGCAGGCTGCGAGCCGGCCTCAATGAATTCAGTTATCTTCTGCTGCAGATTTAGGCGGCAAAATCAACAGGCATGTGGTATTATAGCGGTTGTACCACTGTGGGAAGCGGTATGCCGAAACGGGACAAACTGATTTTCATCACCCTCTTTTTTTCGATTTTTGCCACCATCACCGGGGTCGGCATCGTCGTTCCGCTGCTTCCGGTGTATGCCCGCAACCTGGGCGCCGGCGGCCTTTATATCGGTTTGATCTTCGGCGCTTTTTCCCTTTCCCGGGTCTTTTTTTTGCCCTATTTCGGTCATCTGTCGGATAATATAGGTCGAAAGTCATTGATTGTCCCAGGATTGCTGGCCTACTCCGTCGTTTCTGTCGCCTTTTTATTTTCCGACAGCGTCGGTGCCCTCATCCTGATCCGACTCATCCAGGGGGTGGCCTCGGCCATGCTGATGCCGGTAATCCAGGCTTACGTCGGTGATATCACGCCGGCCGGCCGCGAGGGTCTGACAATGGGCCTGTTCAATATGGCCTTATTTTTCGGTTTGAGTCTCGGCCCGGTTGCCGGCGGCTTGATCCATGACCGGTTTGGTCTCGATGCGGCATTTTGGGGCATGGGTGGTCTTTCTCTCATCGGTTTTTTTTTGAGTCTCCTCTTTTTGCCGCCGGTGCGTTCCGAAATAACGGTCCAGCGGGGAAGAAAACCGGCGCGGTGGAAAGAATTACTGCGCAGCCACGACATCGTCGGTCTCTTCTTGTTTCGATTTGCCTACACGGCCTGCATCGGCATCATATGGGGTTTTCTACCGGTGCTGGCCGACGCCGAACTCGGGTTGTCCAGCACCACCATCGGATTTCTGGTGATGCTGGGGATTTTGGTCAGCGGCATCATCCAGGCGCCGATGGGATACCTGGCCGACCGCCTCAACAAGAAATCAATGGTCATCTCCGGCGGCGTGCTGGTCAGCGGTGCAATATTATCCTACTGGTGGGCGGATACTGTCGTGGAAATGGTGTTCGCCAGCGTGATGTTCGGCATCGGCGGGGGGATCTGCATGCCGGCGCTCACGGCTACCGCGGTTATCATCGGCGACAAAATGGGGGCCATGGCTTCCGTGATGGCTCTTCTCACCGTCGCCCACAGCATGGGAATCCTCTCCGGTTCGATGCTGGCAGGGGTCATGATGGATCTTTTTCGACTGCGGGCGGCATTTCCGCTCGGAGCCGCGCTGATGATCCTGGGCATCATCGCGTTCACTGTCGCCACCCGGGTGCGTCTGGCCATTCCGGGTAAAGGCGCATCGGAGCTGACGGTCTGAAGTCCGCTCGTCCGGCCGCTGGCTTCGCAGAGGGGCATGGTCCGGTGACCAGCTTCGAAAACCAGGCTCTGCCGGGACCCGATTGACAATGGTCCCATCATCATTAAATTTAGAGGCAATTCACGATTTGACAAAATTCTTCGGATAATACCGTCGTCCTGTTGGAAATCAAAAAATTATGGCCGTAAAACGTGACTACTACGAGGCGCTCGGGGTAAGCCGCAACGCTACCGAGCCGGAAATCAAGGCCGCTTATCGCAAACTCGCCCTGAAATATCACCCCGACCGCAATCCGGACAACAAGGCGGCCGAGGAGCGGTTCAAAGAGGCCGCCGAGGCCTATGAAGTCCTCCACGATCCCCAGAAAAAATCGATTTACGATCAATTCGGGCACGCCGGCCTCGAAGGCACCGGATTCTCGGGGTTTGGAGGGTTCGAGGACATTTTTTCGAGCTTCGGAGATATTTTTGAAGATTTCTTCGGCATGGGCGGCAGCCGGCGTTCCAGAAATCGCGTGCAGCGCGGAGCGGATTTACGCTACGACATGAAGATCGGTTTCATGCAGGCGGCTTTCGGGACCGAAACCGCAATCGACGTGGAAAAATCGGAAACCTGTCGAACCTGCAACGGTAGCGGCTGCGCGCCGGGAACCTCACCCGAGGTCTGCGGCCAGTGCCGGGGAACCGGCCAGGTCTCCCGTTCGCAGGGATTTTTTACGGTCCGCACGACCTGTCATGTCTGCCAGGGCGCGGGCCAGACGATCGGCAGCCCCTGTCCCGACTGCCGGGGGCGGGGGCAAATGCGCTCACGCAAAAAAGTAGAGCTGAAAATACCGGCCGGTGTCGACACCGGCTCCCGTCTGCGGCTGACCGGGGAAGGGGAAGCCGGCCCCCGCGGCGGACCGCCGGGAGACCTGTACGTTTTTATTCACGTCGAGCCGCATGACTTCTTCGAGCGGCACGACACCGACGTCGTGTGCCGCATCCCCGTCTCTTTCGTTCAGGCGGCCCTGGGCGACAGCCTGGAGATTCCGACCCTTACCGGAAAAAAAACGATCGAGATCAAAAAAGGCACGCAGCACGGTGACCTTCTGCGCCTGCCCGGCGAGGGGATTCCGTCTCTGCGCAACGGCGATCGCGGCAGCCTGATCGTTCAATTCTCCATTCGGATCCCGACCCGTCTGAATAAACGGCAGGAAGAGCTGCTGCGGGAATTTGCGAAGCTGGAAACCGGCAAGCTGTCATCGAAAATCAAGAATATTTTGAAGGGCGACCGCGCGAGCGCGGTTTGAAAAAACCCGCTATGGCTTCAAGATGAAGTTTTGGCAATGATAGCGGGAGGAGGCTTGTAATACGCCGACGGCCGCCACCAGCAGCCAAAACCTTTATACGGACACAAGGGGACACGCGATGTTCGAACTGAAAATCGTGACCCATTTTGCGGCGGCGCATCAACTGAAAATGGTCGCCGAAAAATGTGAAAATTTGCACGGGCACAACTGGAAGGTCGAGGTCTGCCTGAAAGGCGAAAAGCTGACCCCGGCCGGGATCCTGATGGATTTCGGCGAGGTCAAAAAAAAGGTCGCCGACATTATGGCGCGCCTCGATCACCGGTTCCTGAACGAGATAAGCCCCTTTAACGACGCCTACCCCCCGTCCTCGGAGAATATCGCCTTTTACATCGCCGGCGAACTGCAGGCGGAACTCGCAGAACGGCCTGTCGCCGTCAGCCGGGTCACCGCCTGGGAGTCCGAAAACGCTTGCGCCACCTACCTTCCCGCCTGAGGTCCCCCAGCCGTTTTGCCTTGCAGGCGCCCGTAGCACGCCAGCAGCTCGTCGCGCGTAATGATCGCCGCGACCTGCTCGACGTGCCGGCGGATGTTGGCGAGACCGCCTTCCTGGCGATCCACGAGGATCACGGCCCTGACGACGATAAGGCCTTCGGCGCGCGCGCGCTCGATGGCCGTCACCGTCGATCCCCCGGTGGTGGCCACGTCGTCGATGATGACCACACGGTCCGAGGCTTGCACATCACCTTCGACCCACCGGATGATCCCGTGATCCTTGCGGGTTTTTCTGATGGAAAACGCATTGATCGGCTTTCCCTTCAGTTCGGAGGCGAATGCGGCGGCCACGGCGATCGGATCGGCACCGAAGGTCAGTCCGCCGATGCCGCTGACATCGAGATCTTTGATGCAGTCGAAAACCAGGTGTCCCGCCAGAAACATTCCGCGCGCACTCAAGGTCGTGGGTTTGCAATTGACGTAGTATCGGCTCGTCAACCCCGACACCAGTTTGAACCGTGGCTCTTCACTGTACTGAAATGATTTACGGCAGAGCAGTTCGATAAGTTCCTGTTTCATCGTCCCGGTTTCCATGGCGCCGGCCGGCCGAGGCGGGTTGCGCGGGCGTCAAGAATATTGTAGCATCTGAGCATTGATTTCACCGGGCAACATGGGTATATAAAAGCCTCCACCGATTTTGGAAGAAGCCGGATAATTGGGTTCAGTGGAGGCTTCGAGCAAGGAAAACTGGAGACAGCACTCCTTGGGCTCGATCCCGTGCATATCAGCTAATTTCAAACCGGTCAATCTCAATCCGATGGAGAAAGCCCGTGCGAAGACATTCTCACGCCCCTGAGGACCGGCCGGCAAACCGGCTCGGCCGTCGGCTGCGGGTATTGTTTATTTTGAGCCTTTATTGCCTGGTCCCCTGCGGCAGCTCCGGCGCCCAGGAGTCGGCGCAGCCGATGACTCTTAGGATGGCGGTCGAAACGGCCATCGACGCCAATCTCGACCTGATGAGCACCGGTCAGGAGATCGAGGCCGCGCAAGACAACCGCAGGGTCCAGAAAACAAACCTGCTGCCCACTTTCAACCTCTCTTATCGTGGTGTCCGCAACGACACCGGCTTGGCCGGATTTGCCGCCGGCGCAGCTCCCGGTGTGGGCAACACCTTTACACTGACGACCGGTGTCAGGCAGCCGGTGTTTCAGGGATTTGCCCTGATCAATCAGTACAAAATCGCCGGATTCGGGGTGGAAGTGGCCCGGATGAACCGCCAGTTTACGCGCCTGGAAGTCATCTTTCAGATCAAGCAGGCCTATTTCAACGTCCTGAAGGCCGAAAAACTGCTGGATGTCGCCCGCAATACGGCCGAAGTCCTGGCCGCACAGGAAGAGGTGGCCCGCAATTTTTATGATGTGGGCATGACCCCCCTGAACGACCTGCTGCAGGTCCAGGTGCAGCTGGCCAATGCCCGCCAGGCCCTGATCACGGCGCAGAACAACCTGGACACCGCCCAGTCGCAGTTCAACGTGATCCTGCGCCGCCCGGTCAACGCCCCGGTAAACCTTGTCGATGTCCAGACCTTCGTGCCGCTCGAAAACGAGCTGGGCTACTACCTGGATCTGGCCGTCCGGGACCGCCTGGACATCAAAATCGCCGGGCTGAACATCCAGATTTCCGAAAAGGAAGTGGATGTCGCCCGCAGTGGCTTTTATCCCACGATTACCCTTGATGCCTCTTACTTCAAATCGTCGACCGACTGGGCCCTGGGCGAAGACGATCGGTTCTCGAACCCCGACGGGTGGTCGCTCACGGGCATCGCCTCCTGGGACTTCTGGCAATGGGGGCGCACCAAGTTCAACACCAGCGAGCGGCGCCGTCGCCTGGCCCAGACCAAAATCGAGCGCGAAAAGACCATCGATCAGGCCCGGCTGGAAGTGGAAGTATCCTTTCTGCAGGCCCGTGAAGCTGAGAAAAACATCCAGGCCGTTGAAAAGGCGGTCGAGCAGGCCAAGGAAAACCTGCGGATCACCAACGAACGGTACAAAGAGCAGGTCGCCACGTCGGTCGACACCCTCGTGGCCCAGAACCTGCTGACCAGCACCCAGGTCAATTATTTCAACGCGCTCTACAACTTTAAAATCGCCAAGGCCTTTTTACAGAGAGCGGTCAACCTGGAACTTCTGGAATGAAAGACCATGACGCAAAAACCACCATAATCCGCCTGTTTCACGTTTGCCGCCACTACGGTGCGCGAACCGCCGTCGTCGACATCACCCTGGACATCTACAAAAATGAACTCCTCTGTATAAACGGTCCCAGCGGTGCCGGAAAAACAACGCTTCTCAAGCTCCTTTATTTGGGCGAGCCGGTTTCCGACGGGCAGATTCTTGTCAACGGAATGAATCTCTCGCGTCTCCCCCTCCGCAAGGTGCCCTTGCTGCGGCGCAATTTCGGCATCGTTTTCCAGGATTACAAACTCATTGCGACCAAAACCGTTTTTGACAACGTGGCCCTAGTCCTGGAAGCAGCCGGCCAGAAACGGCGGCTCATCACTAAAAAGGTGAAAAGCGTCTTGCGGATGGTCGGCATGGAACCGTGGGCCTGTGCGCTGCCACCGAGCCTTTCGGGCGGCGAACAGCAGCGTGTGGCCCTGGCGCGGGCAGTGGTCGGCGATCCGGAAATCATTCTGGCGGACGAACCGACCGGCAGCCTGGATGAGGAAGCCGCTATCCGTGTCCTGGATCTTTTGAAATCTTTTCACACGCGCGGCGCGACGGTCATTATCGCCACCCATTCCCAGGAGCTGATGCGAAAAGCCGGCGGCCGCGTGATACACCTCAACGCCGGCCGACTGGTGCATATGCCCTGAATCCGTTTCCAAACGACCGCGGAAATCCGGGGATGAACAGTCACCGACAGGTTACGAGTAGACGATGCGGCATCTGAAACGCGCCTTGCAGGACTTTCGCCGGAACCGGTTTCTGAGTCTGGTCACGGTCATTACCATCGCGCTGGCAACCCTTATCGTAAGTGCTTTCGCCCTCTTTTTCCTGAATGCCGAAGCGCTTCTCAACTCCTGGAAAAAGGGCGTGCACATCATGGTGTACCTCAAGGACGGGGTTTTGGAGCCCGACGTCGCACGGCTTCAAAAAATACTGCGCGGCCTGGAGGGCATCGAAGCGGCGCACTACGTATCGCGCGCAGAGGCTCTCGCCCGGTTGCGGGAACAATTGCCGCAGCAAACCTTTTTGCTGGACAACCTTAGGCAAAACCCCCTGCCCGACGCTTTCGAGGTGCACCTGCTGCCGGACGCGCGCATTGCCGAAACAATTGAAAAACTCGCCGCCCGGATCGAAATACTGCCCGAGGTCGAGGAAGTGGAATCCGGCCGCAGCTGGCTGAGCCGGTTTACCGGTATCTTCAATCTCTTTCGCCTGGCCGGTTACGCTCTGGGCGCGTTGCTGCTGATGGCCGCGGTTTTTTTCGTCGCCAATACCATTCGTCTCGTGCTCTACACGCGCCGGGAAGAGATTGACGTCATGCGCCTGGTCGGCGCCGAGGAAAGTTTCATCAAAACTCCCTTTTACATCGAAGGCCTGCTCCAGGGCGCCCTGGGCGGCGCTATCGGCCTGACGCTGTGCCTGCTCCTTTTTCTGGCGCTTTCCTCGAATGTCTCCCCGGAACTCTTCGGCGGGTCGTTCACGATTCGCTTTCTGCCGGCCGGCATGCTGGCCGCCATCGTGCTGATCAGTATGATGGTCGGTTGGCTGGGATGCTTTGCCTCCCTGAAACAATTTTTTGATTGACCGTGGTCGCGGACCCGGTCCGAACAGTAAAAAACTCTGGTCCTTCGTAAGGAAACGGCCGTCGATGCCTCCTTATTTCCGAATCCTTTCCGCCATCGCTTCCGCCGTCACCTTCATCCTGCTGTCTGTCGTCGGACCGCTGGCCGCGCAGGTCGGCGTCGTCACCGTTGACGGTCTCAACCTGCGGCCGGAGCCCGGCACGAAACGCCCGCCGATCATGCAGCTCAAGAAAGGGAGCCGGATCACCATCGAAGACCGCCGCGACGACTGGCTGAAAGTCCGTCATGCGAATCGGACGGGATACGTCAAGAACGACCCCGGCTTCGTGGATATTTTACCGCCCAACGACCGCTCGGCGGTTCAACCGGCCGCATCGGTTTCCGCCGGAAAAATCAAGGCGTATCGGCAGGAATCAACCGCGCTGAAACATAAAATCGAGGAAACCGAAACCCGCCTGGCGACGGTGGCCAAACAGGAGGCGACGGTTCTGGGCAGCCTCGAAGAATTGGACCTGGCCATCGATCGCGCGCGCCGCCAGGTCAACGCCTACCAAAACGACCTCACCGATCTCGAAGGGCAGGTGCTGGCGAACCGGAAGATCCACCAACAATTATCCGACCGTATCGCCGCCAACGAGGGCTATGCCGCCCGGCGCCTGACGGCGCTTTACAAGCTTAATCGCCGCGGCACCGCTCCCGTGCTGGCATCGTCCGGCTCCGTGTACGAGATGGTCAAACGCAAAAAATACCTGGAGCGGATTCTGGCCGACGACGAACGGGTCCTGCTGCGTCTGCAGGAGGATAAGTTGCGGCTCAAGGAAACCCTGGATCGGTTGGATGACCGGCAGCTTCAAAAAAAGCGCCTCGAAGCCGACATCACCGCCCAGATCGACCTGCTGACCCGCAATCGCGAAGAGCGCGAACGGGTGCTGACGAAAATCCGATCCGAAAAATCACTGCAACTCGCCGCCATCGAATCCATGAAGGCCGCCGCCAGCTCCCTGGACCAGACGGTCGAAAGGTTGTCGGCCCAGCCGGCTCCGCCTCCCGACCGGGCGGCAGCACCCGGTTCCTTCTCTGATTTTAAGGGCTTGCTAAAGATGCCCATAGGCGGTAAAATAATTCGTTTTTTCGGACCCCGCACAGACCCGAAATTCAATGTCAGCGTATTTCGCAGCGGCATCGACATCGAGGCCCCGAAAGGCGCCGCCATCCAGGCCGTGTTTGCCGGGCGGGTTTTATTTGCCGACTGGTTCAAGGGGTACGGCAACATGGTCATCATCGATCACGGAGACGGCTATTACACCGTCTATGCCCACCTGGAGGAGTTGTTCACGCGCAAAGGAAACCATGTCAGGACCGGCGAAGACATCGCCACGGTCGGCGAGACGGCGTCAATGGCCGGACCGGTTCTCCATTTCGAGGTGCGACATCACGGTAAACCACTTGATCCCATGGAGTGGATCGTCAAGGGATAGATATCCGACAAGGAGTTGTTGAATGAAAACCGAAAAAAAACGGCACATAAAACTATGGTTGGCGGTGATCGTATCGGTGATCTTCTGGACTTTCGGGACCGGTTTCGATCGTCAACTTTCAGCCGACAGTGACGAAACCTACAAGGGGCTTAAGCTCTTTACCGAGGTGATCGAAATCGTCCAGAAAAATTACGTCGACGAGGTCGATTCGAAAGATCTCATCGAAAAAGCCATCCAGGGCATGGTGCGGGGCCTCGATCCGCACTCCGCCCTGCTGCCGCCGGACGCCTACGAGGACCTGAGCATCGACACCAAGGGCGAGTTCACGGGCATCGGCATTCACATCACCATGCGGGACGGCCTTGTCACGGTCATTTCACCCATCGAGGGCACGCCGGCTTACAAAGCCGGCATCCAGGCCATGGACCGCATCATCAAGGTCGATGACAAGCCGGTCAGCGAACTGCGCGAGGCCGTCGCTCTGATGCGCGGACCGAAAGGCACGACGGTCAAGGTCACCATTTTACGCGAAGGCGCGACCGACCCCCAGGACTTCGAACTGGTTCGGGACGTGATTCCGATCGAAAGCGTCCGCGCCAGCCAGTTGAAACCCGGTTACGGCTACATCCGGATCACCAACTTCAACAGCAACACCGTCGAGGACTTCGAAAACGCGTTGAAAGGGCTGGAGGCCGGGCCCGAGCCCTTGAAGGGCCTCGTGCTCGATTTTCGCGACAATGGCGGCGGGCTTCTGGACCAGGCGATCAAGGTCTCGGACATGTTCCTGGACGACGGGGTGATTCTGTCCATAAAGGGGCGCCTGCCGCGCAACAACAAGGAATTCAGGGCCCATCCGAACGATGTCAAGCGCACCTATCCCATTGTCGCCCTGATCAACGGCGGCAGCGCCAGCGCCTCGGAGATCGTCGTCGGGGCGCTTCAGGACCAGAAGCGCGCCCTGGTGCTCGGCACGACCTCCTTCGGCAAGGGATCGGTTCAAACCGTCGAGACCCTGCGTGACGGCTACGGGCTGAAGCTGACCATCGCCTTGTACTACACGCCGAGCGGTCGCTCCATCCAGGCCAAGGGCATCGAACCGGATATCGTCGTCAGAAAAAAAGTCGTGGACGATGAGGACCTCAAGAACTCGGAAGACAACCGACTGAAGGAGAGCGATCTCAAGAATCATCTGGAGGTCACACCGGAAGTCGAGACCAAGGTTCCCCAGAAAACGGATCAGAAAAAGAAAAAATCGCCCCAGGAGCTGGAACTCGAACTCAGGCACGGGCCGTTGACCGCCGAAAAGCTCCAGCGCGACTATCAGCTGCAGCGCGCTCTGGATTTTTTAATCGGTTACGAGGTGTTTAAAGACCTGAAGGGCTGATCAGCAAACCGACAGTGACCAAAAAAAAATCTGTCCGCGGCAAAAGCGCGAAAAAGGCCATCCGGAAAAAAAAGCCCCAGCGGGTCTCTTCCGATCTTGTCCTGTTCAAAATCCTGGCATCCCTGACGATACTGGTACTGCTGGTCGTGGGTGCCGGTGTGCTCACCCATTACATCCTTATCAAAACAAGGCCGTCGACCGGCCGCCTGCCACCACCTGTCAAACCGGCTCCGAAACCGGTTGTCGGCCTGCGGCCTTTCGAGGTTTTTCCAAAGGAAGACCGGCCGCCGGCAGTGCCGCTGCCAAAACCACAGCCGGCGGAAGATGCCCGGCCGAAAGTGGCCATCATCATCGACGATCTGGGCTATGACCGGCGGATAGCCAAAAAATTCCTCGATCTGGACAGCGGGCTGACGTTTGCGGTGCTGCCCCACACGCCCCACACGCAGTCGATCGCAGCCACCATCTTGAAAAGGGGGGGTGAATTGATGCTCCACCTGCCGATGGAACCGCTCGAATTCCCGGCGGTCGATCCGGGTCCGGGGGCGCTGTTGTCATCCATGTCGGCGGATGAACTGCTGGCGCAGTTGCGTGACGACCTCGACAATGTTCCCGGTATCAAGGGCATCAACAACCACATGGGATCGAAACTCACCGCCGAAGCCCCGCGCCTTTACCAGGTTTTTTCGGTCCTGAAGCAGGAAGGCCTGTTTTTTATCGACAGTCGCTCCACGGGTGAAACCGTTGGCCGTGCGTCCGCGCGGCTTTTCCAGCTGCCCTTCGCCGAACGCGACGTCTTTATCGATCATGTTCAAGATCCGGATTTCATGCGGGCGCAGATCAAGGGCCTGATTCAGGCCGCCCGAAAAAACGGCGAGGCGATCGGCATCGCCCACCCCTCGAAAACCACCCTGCGCATCCTGGAAGAAATGCTGCCCCTGCTGAAAAAAGAAGTTCAGCTGGTACCGGCCTCGCACCTCGTCCATGTGATTTCCTGAATAAAAAAGTGTCCCGCTTTTCCCGCTGCCCGCCAAACCGATTGGAAAATTTCCTGCGGGTGATTACCATTACAGTGACAGCCGTGTCCCAACCCCCGGCAATCCTGCCATGGTGGCGGCATGCGGACGAATCTAATCCCTTGTGGATCAACACATAGACTCCATCGTTGTCGACGATAACCCGCGATGGGGAGAAACCACCATGTTCAAAGTCGCCATCGGCCAGGGCGAAGACGTTGACACCCAAAGTGCGGTCGACACCGCCCTGATGCATTGCCAGTCGCAGCTAAAGGGACTCCACCCGCAGGCCGGAATCGTATTGAGCAGCATTGATTTCGATCATGCGCTGGTGCTGGCGGAAATCAGGCGCCGTTTTCCCGGTATCGAGCTGGTCGGCTGCACGACCGGCGGAGAGTTCTCCTCGGATTTTGGCTTCAGCGACGACTCGGTCAATGTGATCCTGTTCTGCTCCGATACAATTGACATCCGGGCCGGCGTCGGGCAACAGGCCTCCGGCGACCCGGCGCTGGCCGCAGAATCGGCCCTCCGACAGGCTCGTGAAGGCCAATCGGGCCCGGAAAAACTCTGCATCGTTTTTCCCGAGGGCATCGTCGCGTCTCCGGAGGCGGTCGTGCGGACCTTGAACCGGATGCTAACGCCGCAGTGCCCGGTGTTTGGGGGCGTGCCGAGCCGGCACTATGAAATTCCCGCCCCGACGCTGCAATTCTTCCGCAACGAAGTGCTGGAGGATGCCGTTCCACTGCTGCTTTTTTCCGGCCCGTTGCGCCATGATTTTTCCATCAGCAACAGCTGGAAGCCGATCGGCATGAAAGCGACGGTCACCGAATCGCGTGAGTATGAAATCCGGCGGATCGGGGACAAACGGGCGCTCGATTTTTACCGCTATTACCTGGGTGCCCATCGCTACCCGGCCCTGGAGTTCCCGCTGGCCGTATACGACCAGGGTGATACCGGCCATTTTTATATCCGCTCGCCCGGTGATTACGACGAGAATCAGGGCAGCATTTTTTTCTCGGGCTCGATCGCACCCGGCACCGCCGTTCAACTGACCGAGGTCACCCGCGAGCGTATTCTGGCTGACACCCACGCGTCGCTGCTGAAACCGGAGCGGCCCGATCGTGCCGACTGGAAACCAGCGGTCGCCCTGGCGTTTTCCTGCGCCACCCGCAAACAGATTCTGGGCACGCGCACCCCCGAAGAGCTTGAGATTCTTGCAAAACTTCTGCCGCCACGGCTTCCGATCTGCGGGTTTTACACTTTCGGAGAACTCGCCCCGCTGCATCCGGGTGACATCAGCCGATTGCACAACTGCACCCTGGTGACCCTGCTGCTCGGCGAAGAAAACGCGGTGACCGCAATGGATCCCGATGAAGCCGGTGCCGCGCCGCGGCTTCCCGTCCCCCACCGCGCCGGTGAAACACTGGAACAGCTTCACCGTGAAAATCTCTTTTTGCGCAAAAAACTGAAACGGTCGGAACACTACCGCGAAAGATTGGAGAGGAACAAAGATCTGAGCGATGCCCTGCTCAAAAAAATCAACCGTGACATGAAGCGGGCGCACCGCGAGATCAAGCGCAAGAACAGCCTGCTGCGAAAATCACTGGCCCTGGCCAACGAAATTCAGTTGAACCTGCTGCCGCAGCAGGACCCGTTCGACGAATACCTGGACATCGCCGGCAAAATCATATACAGCAGCGCCACCGGCGGAGACTATTATGACTACATCCGGTTTCCGCAAAGCGACGGGCAGCGGCTGGACGTGGTGGTGGGCGACGTCACCGGTCACGGCATCGAGGCGGCCCTTCTCATGACGACCGCCCGGGCCTTCCTGCGCGCCCGGACGTTTCAGCCCGGGTCGCTGGCGCAGGTCGTCACCGATGTCAACCGGCATCTGACCGCCGACCTCTATGAAACCGGTCGATTCATGACGCTGTTTTACCTGTCCCTCGATCCGGTGGCCGGCCGGCTGGCCTGGGTGCGGGCGGGTCACGATCCGGCGATCCTTTTCGACCCGGCAACCGGCCGTTTTCAAGAGCTGAGCGGCAAGGGGATTGCTTTGGGCGTTGACCGGAACTGGCACTATGAAGAAAAACACCGGTCGGGGCTGGCGCCCGGGCAGATCATTTTTATCGGCACCGACGGCATTTGGGAAACCCACGGCCCCCGGGGTGACATGTTCGGTAAAAAGCGGGTCCGTGAACTGATTCGCACCCATGCCGGCACCGGTGCCGCAGATATCGCCGCCCGGATCACCGAGGACCTCGACCGGTTTCGCGAAAGCCCGGAACCCGAAGACGACATCACCCTGGTCGTCATCAAGGCGAAGGATCGAAAGTGAAGCCTTAAACCTGCAACCCGCATTCCCACAAGAGGTTCACCGCCAATGGGGCTCTCATTTATCGAAGGCAATGAAGCCGTTGCCTATGGTGCGATGGCGGCCGGCTGCCGCTTTTTTGCCGGATATCCCATCACCCCGGCCACCACGATTTTCAACACCATGCTCAAGCTGCTGCCGCCGAGCGGCGGCATCTGCTTGCAGGGCGAAGATGAAATCGCCTCGATCGGATTTTGTCTCGGCGCCGCCATGAGCGGGCTGAAAGCCATGACGGCCACCTCCGGGCCCGGCATCAGCCTTTACAGCGAACAGATCTCGTTTGCCGTCGGCAGCGAAATTCCGCTCGTCATCGTCGATGTCCAGCGGCTGGGTCCCTCGACCGGGTCGGCCACGCGCGGGGCGGACGGCGACATCAATTTTCTGCGGTGGGGCAACAGCGGCGGGCTGCCGGTCATCGTCCTGGCCCCGGTGGACGTGAGGGACTGCTATACCCTGACCCTGCACGCTTTCAACCTGGCTGAAACCTACCGCTGCCCGGTGTTTATCGCTTCCAACAAGGAAATCGGCATGACCCGTGAAAGCCTCGACCTGACGGTCCTCGAAAAACCGGCGCCGGTCGATCGCGTGGCACCGCCGGATAAAATCCCCTTCCAGCCGTTTCAAATCTCAAACGGCCAAATCGTCCCGTATTTTTTACCCATCGGCGACAGCGTTCCGGTCCGGCAGACCTCATCGACCCACGGTGCCAATGGCTACATCACCACCGACTATAAGGAGATCGACTCCTTCCAGCGGCGCCTGCAGGACAAGCTGCAGAACCGCATCGATTGCTTCAGCTACCATGAATTCATCGATGAAAAGGCGCCCACGCTGCTCATCACTTACGGGGTGACGGCCCGGGCGGCCAAAACCGCCTTGAAAAGGGCCAAAGAGCGCGGCCAACCGGTATCGTTGCTGATCTTGAAGACCCTGTGGCCGGTGCCCGGAGTTCTCATCCGCCAATCGGCGCGGAAGGCTGACAGGGTGGTGGTGGTCGAGATGAACCTCGGTCAATACGTCAACGAGATTCGCCGGGTGCTGCCGGACAAGCGCGTGGAATTTGCGGGTCAGATGGACGGGCGGCTGATCACACCCGGCCGGATCGAGGAGGTGATCGCCCGTGGATAGTCTGCTCAATAAAAATCGGCCCCCGGTCTTTTGCCCCGGTTGCTCCCACGACCGCGTGACCCAGTCTCTGGACAAGGCCTTTCAAATTCTCGGGTTGCCCGGCCACCGGATCGCCATCGTCAGCGATATCGGCTGCTCCGGGCTCTTCGACACCTTTTTTGACACGCATGCCCTGCACGGCCTCCACGGCCGGGCGCTGACCTACGCGGCCGGCATCAAGCTGTCACGGCCCGAACTGACCGTGGTGGTCACGATGGGCGACGGGGGCCAGGGGATCGGCGGCGCGCATCTGCTGGCCGCCTGCCGTCGCAACCTGAACCTGACGCTGCTCGTGCTCAACAACTTCAACTTCGGCATGACCGGCGGCCAGTTTTCCGCCACCACCCCGCCCGACGCCCATGTGGGATCGGGCTTTCTGAATCGCCTGGAAAAGCCGCTGGACATCGGCCAGCTCTGCGTGGCGGCCGGGGCGGCCTACGTGCGCCGCTGCAGCAGCTACCAGAAAGACCTGCCGCAGGTAATCGCCGAGGCGATCGGCTACGAGGGCTTCGCCGTCCTGGACATCTGGGGCATCTGCCCCGGTCGGTACACACGTGCAAACCCGTTGACGCCGCGCGTCATCGAAGAGACCCTCGCGAACCAGCCGGGTCCCGCCGGCGAGGTCGCCGCGAACCGGCGCCGGGAATACGGCGCGCAGTACCGTGAAACCGCCTCCAAATTGAGTCCCCCGGACCCGCCGCCCGTGGTGGAAAAACAATTCGACCCGCCGCAGCCTGGATGCCACAAGGTCCTTCTGCTGGGAAACGCCGGGCAGCGCATCCTGACCGCCGGCGAAATCCTGTGCCTGGCCGGACTGACCGCCGGCCTGCAGGCCTCCCAGAAAAATGAATACAACATCACCGTCTTGCGCGGGCCCTCCATCAGCGAGTTGATCATTTCCGAAGAGACGATCGAATTCGCCGGCATCGGCCTGCCGGACGTCATTCTATCGCTGAGCCAGGAAGGCGTGGACCGGCGCAGTCCGCTGTTTGCCGGGCTCACGCCTGAAACCCTCGTTTTGCAAGCCTCTGACGTGACGCTGCCCCCGTCCGGGGCCACGGTTTATCCCATTGACTTCAAGTCCCTGGGGATCAAAGCCGACAACCGGGCGCTGGCCGGCCTGGCCACGCTGGCTAAAATGAACCGGATCATCTCGACCGACATGCTGCGGGCCGCTTTGACCCTCCGTTTTCGGAACGCCGTCCTCACCTCGGCCCTGGAGCTGGTTGAAAAGGTCGGCCAAAATTAATAAATTCAGCCCGCCGAGCATGCTCGGCGGGCTGAATTTATCCGAGGATCAACCGCTGCGGGTCGCATTTTTCCCTTAAAATGGCCAGTTCCGCGGCCGTCGGCGGCAAAAAGGCCTGCGCACGGCTGACATCCACCTCGAATTCCATGTGATCCAGCACCTGCGCCGCTGAAATGCCGGGGAAGAGCGCCGCCAGATACATTTCCCGGCTCGTCTCATCGAAGGCCATCACCGCCATATTGGTGATCACCACCGCCGGACCGCCGGGTGCCAGCCCCGCCGCCTCCCGCCGGCCGGCCCCCTGCAGCCATCCCGGACTGGTCAGGTAATCCAGGCGCTTGACGAACTTGCGCTTTTCGTGCTGCATGAAAATGATCGTGCGGCCGACGAACGAGGCCACGTCACAGGCGCCGCCGCTGCCGGAAAACCGGACCCGCGGGTGGCGGTAGTCGCCGATGACCGTCGAATTCAAGTTGCCGTAGCGGTCGATCTGCGCGGCCCCCATGATCCCGACCACCTGCCGTCCGGTGGACCGGTTCTGCATGAAGGCAAAGGCGTCCGCCAGGCTGCCGTTGACCGACGTCCAGTGCATGACCCGCGGGTCGGCCACGGCCATCGGGACCTCGGCCAGCAGCGAATCGATGGCGCCGGTCTCGAAAAAAATCACGCTCGCCGGTGCGCTGATGTGCTTGGCCGCCATAGCGGCCAGCATCGAAATCCCGGTGCCGCAGAAAACGATGTCCTTGTCCCGGATCTGCCGCGCCGCGGCGATCGCCATCATTTCCCGCAAAGTGTAGTCTGTCATCGCCTCGACTATCTCCTCGTCGGCCCGCCGGCCGCTTTCGCCTGTTTCCGTCCAGAAGATAAAGGTTTTGGCAAGGATAGAGGGAGGAGGCTGTACAGGTCATACGCCCACGACCGACACCAGCAGCCAAAACCTTTGTACAAACCTTACATAGGCTTCAAGATAAAGGTTTTGGCAAGGCTAGAGGGAGGCGGCTGCACAGGTCATACGCCAACGACCGATACCAGCAGCCAAAACCTTTGTACAAACCTCACATAGGCTTCAAGATAAAGGTTTTGGCAAGGCTAGAGGGAGGCGGCTGTATAGGTCATACGCCAACGACCGATAACACAGCCAAAACCTTTATCTTGAAG
>JBAPWQ010000371.1:0-24199 GCA_049283795.1 Desulfobacterales bacterium
GTCGTAGCGCATGGTCGCCTTGATTTTCTCACGAAACGAGTCGACCGACAGTTCCCCGCCGGACTCATACTTGATGGGGCTCTCGTCCACATCCTGATAAATCAGACCCCCGGGAATGAAGTTGGCCCCCTTGTTGTCATACTTCCCGGTAGCGCCCTCCTCGTTGATTTCCGGCAGAATCCTATCTTTTTTCTGGCCGAGCATCTTCCACAGGGTGTCCGTCCGGATGGAAATCACGACTCTTATCAACTCGTTTCCGAGTATCGTTCGTTTGGCAATCATAGTTACACTGTGCCGGGATAAGCGATCATGGCCTTACGGGCCGCCACGATCATGAAAATTCTGAGCAGATGAACAGCCAACATCCACTGGTGAAAGAGGATTCGGCCGTTTTATACAGTCAACACCGGAGCGAAGCGACCATCGTCATTGGATGTTCAACGTATGAACCCCATTTTCGTGTATATCAAGCAGGCCGCCAACCACCTGAATCGTATAACAGAATCACGCCGCGCGGTAAATTGTCAATTTCAATGGGGTCATCGGCCGCATTCACGTTTTTTTATATAGGCTTTAAGATAAAGGTTTTGGCAAGGCCAGAGGGAGCCGGCTGTATAAATAATACGCCACCGACCGATAACGCAGCCAAAACCTTTATCTTAAAAGCCTATGGCTTCAGAATCGGATCGAACAGCGACCGCATGAAAGCCAGGTTCATGTAGCGTTGCAATGTCTGCCAGGTGTCGGAGTTTTTCATTCCGGAGAATTCGGTCTGGTAGGCCACCCAGCCCATGGCCGACCAGGAGATGCCCCGGAGGTAAACGAACGGGTCGCGCAGGCGGATCCGGTCGACCAACGTGTCGCGCAGGTGCTTGTCCCGAATGCCGCGGCCATAGGCGGCGATGAATTTGTCCTTGGCATCGTTCGTCATCCGGAAGTCGGTTTTCCAGAGGGTGGTCAATGGGGAGCAGAAATGACACAAATCCTGGGAGGGGTCGCCCCAGCGCGGCATTTCCCAGTCGACCAGGTGAATCGTGCCGCGCTGGCGGTTGACGATGAAGTTGCCCGAATTGACTTCCGTGTTGACGATGCAACGCCAGGGGTCATTGACAAAATACGCCTCCCGCGCGCGCGCCGCCTCCGCCCAGGACAAGACCTCCTTCAGGTAATCGCCAATAGCGGCATCCGCGAGTTGTGACTCGAAGTAAAGGGCCAGCAGCTTTTCGCACTCTTCGTATATCAGCGACAGCGGCGCATCCTCGCGGATCAGGTGATTGTCGGCCGGCTCGACCTTGACCTGGTGCAGGGCGGCGAACAGGGCCGCCGCGGCCGCAAGGTCCCTTTGGTAGTCCAGCGGTTCTCCCGGCAAATACGCCATCACCAGCACGCCCCGGTCGAGATGTTTTCGGGAATCGTCCACGAAAAAAGGTCTTGGCGTGTGGCCGCTGCCCGCCAGCAGCTGCAAGGCCCGGTATTCATAAACGATCTGATCCGTGCGCCCGATCTGGGTGCCGATGTTGACCCGCAGCACCCGTTTCCGGTCGCTCGTAGTCGATGAAATTAGATAGTTGAGGTTGTACTCCCCCTGCGCCAGCGGGGCCGCGGTATACCGCTGCCCGTTCATGGCCGGCACATCGCGCCAGTCACGGGTGTCGAGGTAGGCTTGCACCCGCGGCAGATAATCTGTCATCAAACTCATAGGGTCCGTTAGTCCGTTGGCCGGTTTGCCCGTTGACCCGTTTGCCGGTTAGTCGGTTTGCCAGTTGGCCCGTTAGACGAGACTGACGGTGGTTAAATAGACAACCGGGCCAGCGGGCAGACCGGATAACCGTTCATACGACCAACCGGCAAACGGGCTAACCGGCTGACCGGCTAACCGATCGATGGAAACACGCGGATCCTGTCGGGCGGCAGGCGCAGCCGGACCGTTTGGCCGGGGAAAAACTGCCGCCGGCCGGCCAGCACGACCAGCGGGCCACCGCGACAATTTACCCACAGCCGGGTCGCCATTCCCTCGAAGTGGCTGCGCTCCACCCGGCCTTCCAGTTCGAATTCGCCGGTCGTCGAGACCAGGATGTCTTCCGGCCGGATCGTTGCGGTCAACGAGTGGCCGTTGCCGGTGACCGCCGGCAGGTCGAAAGCACCGAAACCGGTGTGCAGCAATCCGTCCTTGAACCGGCCATTGAAAAAGTTGGCGCCGCCGAAGAACCGGGCCACTTCCGGGTCCGCCGGGCGGTAGTAAAGGTCCTGCGGCGTGCCGACCTGGCGCAGCCGGCCGTCCAGCAGCAGGGTCACGCGATCGGACATGATCAAGGCTTCGGATTGGTCGTGGGTGACGAACAGGGTCGTCACGCGCGTCTCATGCTGAATATCCTGGATCAGTTCCCGCATCTGTTGGCGCAGGCCGGCATCCAGGTTGCTCAAGGGCTCATCGAGCAGCAGCACGGCGGGTTTCAACACCAGTGCCCGGGCGAGGCTGACCCGCTGCTGCTGCCCGCCGGAGAGGGCGTGCACTTTTCTTTGCTCGAGGCCCGTCAAGCGCGTAAGGGCCATGATTTCCCGCACGGCCTTTTGGATGTCCGGCCGCGCCATGCCTTTCATCTTCAATCCGAAGGCGACGTTCTGCTCGACATTCATGAAGGGAAACAGCAGGGGGTCCTGAAAGACCATGACCGTGTTGCGTTTCTCGGGCGGGATGCCGGCCAGGGGGTGGCCATCGAGGTCGATTCCGCCGCCGGATAAGTCGATCAATCCCGCCACGGCCTTTAAAATCGTGGTCTTGCCCGCGCCGCTGGGGCCGAGGATCGATACCATTTCACCATCGGCGACGTTCAGGCTGAAATCGGTGATCACCGGCCGGCGTCCGTATCGAATCGACAGCTTGTCAAGCACCAGCTCGCCCATTACCGGATTCCCGCCATGGTTTGCCGGCCCAGGTAGCGGGCACTGAACAGCAGCGCCAGAAAGGCCGGGGCCACAAAAACGATGCTGACCGCGGCGGCGACCGGACGGTCGCCGCTGGACATCAGCGCAAACAGAATGATCGGCAAGGTGGTGATTCGACCACCACCGATGATCAGGGTCGCCAGGTACTGGCTCCAGGAGAGCAGAAACGAAAAGAGCGCCGCCACCACCAGTCCCGGCAGCGTCAGTGGCAGCATCACCCTGAGGACGATGCCGGTGGCGGTGGCCCCCAGGGACCGGGCCTGGTCTTCGAAGTCCGGGTTGTAGTTTGAAAAAACGCCCCACAGGACAAAGACGGTGTAGGGCAAGCAAACGGTCAGGTGAACCAGCACAACCCCCCAAAACGATTCCGCCAGCCCCAGCCGAATGAACCACAGATGAAGTCCCATCGAGACGCACAGCGGCGGCACGATGATCGGCAGGATCAAAATGACCGAGATCAAATCCTTGCCCCTGAACGCGTAAAGACCGAGCGCACGGCCGGCCGGCAGGCCGACCAAAAGCGCAATGAGCGCCGTTACCGTCGCGACCGCCAGGCTCTGGTACACGGCCCCGATGATTTGAACGCCGGCCGTATCGAAAATGTACCCCCAGGCGCGCCAGCCCCATTGCTGGGGCAGCAGGCCGGGATAGAACCAGCGGTCGGCCAGGGACCAGATGACCAGCTGGAGAAACGGCAGGCCGACGGTGAAAATGATCAGCCCGGCGATGCCGTAGCGATAAAAAGGTTTCATATGATGACACCCCGGCGCCGTGCCGCGCGGGTCAGCGCCTGGGAAACGACGATGGCGGCGATAACGACCGCCGCGATGACCAGGCCGGTGGCGATGCCTTCGGGCCGGGCCATCAGGTCGATGTCGCTGTAGCTCCTGTAGGCCCAGACCGGCAGGGTCATGGGGTAGGTCTGCCCCAGGAGGTACGGTACCTCGAAGGCCCCGAAAGTATAGGCGAAAACGATGAAACAGGCCGCGCCCAGGTTCGGAAAGATAGTGGGCAGCACGATGTAGCGCAAGCGCTGCCAGCGGCCGGCCTTCAGCGTGCGGGCCGCCTCCAGCAGTTCCGGGCCGGTGTTCTTTAACACCGCCAGGATCATCAGGGTAATAAACGGGATTTCCTTCCAGACATAGGTCAGGATGATGCCGACGCACCAGGGATCGTTGATCAACAGCGGAAACCCCGCCGCATCCTCGATCAAGCCGGCCGCCTGAAGAACCCGCGCTATCAGGCCGCTGGGGGCCAGCAGAAAGACGGCCGAAGTCGCCACGACCAGATGCGGCACCGTGAGGGGGACCTGGAAGATGAAGTCGACCACTCGCCGCGGCCCCTTGAGCCCGATCAGGAAAAGGGCCGCCGGAATGCTGAACATCCCGGCGATGGCCGTCGAAACCACGGATATGTAGATGGTGAGCCCGAGACTCTCGAAAAAATCGGGATCGGTCAGGATGTTCTCGAAGTGCTGAAAGCCGATAGCCTGCATTCCGGCGGCCGGGAGATAGCCGAGACTCTGCAGGAACCCGAGCGCCAGTCCCCCGCCAAAGAGCAGCACCACCAACGCCAGGGCCGGCCCCAGCAGCAATGACAAGGCGGGCAATCCCGGGCCGCTGCGCGTGCGGGCATCTGCCCCCGGGGTCCGGCGGGGTGCCATCATCTTTTCTTCAGGACGTGTTCTTGCCACCCCTTTTCCAGGCGGATCAATATTTCCGAGGGTGGTTCCGGCACCTGGTGGCGCTGCAGCACCTCATCGGGCAAAGTGGCCGCACCGCGCGGCAGCTCGGCAAACCGGGACCGCCAGGCCGGTTCCAGGCGCGTGACGTCGATGGCGGGAAAATCGCCCCACACCGCCGGGTCGGCTTTCTTTAATTGCGCCTCGGGTGACAGCAGGAAATCGGCCACCACCATCGCCCCTTCCTTGTGTTCGGCATTGAAGGGTATGGCAACAAAATGGGTGTTGGTAATGGTCCCTTCCTCGAAGACGAAGGTTCGTACCGTGGGTGGATACAATCCGTCGAGGATTTTTTTGGAAGCCTCGGCCGGATGGTAGCTGATGGCAAAATCGACTTCCCCATCGGCAAACAGCTGCGCCAACCGTTCGGGATTCTCCGGATAAGTCTCACCGTCGCGCCACAGGTAGGGGGCCAGGTCCCTGAGGGTTCGATACGTTTTCTCAGCGGCCTGTTCGAAATGCTTTTCATCCAAAGGCGTCTGCCAGATGGCCGCATCCCCGGAAACCTGGTAGAAGACCTGGCGCATGAATGCCGATCCCGTGAAATCAGGCGGCGCGGGATAGGTGAAGCGCCCCGGGTGGCTGCGAACCCATGCGAGCAGCTCCGCCATCGAAGCCGGTGGCACCGGCGTGCGCGCACGATCGTAAATCAAGACGAGTTGGGCACTGCCCCAGGGAGACTCCAGGTTTTCCACGGGCTCCCCGAAATCGTTGAAGACCGAGGGGCGGCTCCAGTCGACCAGGCCCTGGTTCGGCAGGCGGTCGGCAAATGGGCCGTACAGCAGGCCGTTGCGCTTGGCGGTGCGGAAATTCTCGCCGTTGATCCACAGCAGGTCGGCCTGGCCGCCCGCCGTTTCACCGGCCTGTTTTTCAACCAGCAGCTTGCTGATCACCACGGCGATATCGGTCACCGGCACCTGGCGCAGCGTGATCCCGTAAAGCTCTTTGACGCGCGGTCCGACATACCCGTTCACGTAGGCATTGGTGCCCGGGAATCCGCCCCACATGTACCAGTCGACGGTCTGCCCGCGTGCCCGCGTTAATATCTCGTCCCACGGGCCGGATGCAGCCGCCGGGCATAAGGCCGGCCCGAGCCAGAACGTCAGTGCCAGCAGCACGGCGGCCACCAGACGTCGCTGCCCTCTCAAGCCCCAAAAAAGCATATCCCGTATCATGCGTCTTTCATCAGTTTTCTGATTACGAACGGCAGAATGCCGCCGTGCGTGAAATAGTCGACGTCCACCTCGGTGTCCAGGCGCGAGGTTACCTCGAAATCAATGGAGGTCCCATCCGCTTTGACGGCCTTGACACCCAGCACCTTGCGCGGCGTCATCCCGACCACCCCGCTGATGGTGTAAGTTTCTTCTCCGGTCAGCCCGAGCTTTTCCGCATTTTGGCCGTCCTTGAAGATCAGCGGCAGGACGCCCATGCCGACCAGGTTGCTGCGGTGAATTCGTTCGAATGATTCGGCAATCACGGCCTTGACCCCCAGCAAGGTAGTCCCCTTGGCCGCCCAGTCCCGTGAAGACCCGGTACCGTATTCCTTGCCGGCCAGAACGATGAGCGACTTGGCTTTCGCCAGATACTCCGCGGCGGCATCGTAGACAAACATTTCTTTCTTCTCGGGAAACTTTAAAGTGTAACTGCCCTCTTTCGGAGAGACAAGCCTGTTTTTAATGCGGATGTTCCCGAAGGTGCCGCGCATCATGACCTCGTGATTGCCCCGGCGGGAGCCGTAGGAATTGAAATCCACCGGTTCGACACCCTGGGCGATCAGGTAGCGGCCGGCCGGATAGGCGGCCGGAATCGACCCGGCCGGCGAGATGTGATCGGTGGTCACCGTGTCGCCGAGCACCATCAGGGCGGCGGCTCCGCCGATCTCGGGCTGCGCGTCCAGATCGAGTCTGAAATCATCGAAATACGGCGGCCGTTTGATATAGGTCGATTGGTCCTGCCAGCCGAAGGTCTCGCTTTCGGCAATGTCGAGCTGCCGCCAGAACTCGTCGCCGTCGAAAATCCGGCCGTACTCCTCGGCATAAAACGTCTTTTTGACGTGTTTGTCGACCAGGGCCTCGATGTCCTCCTTCCGCGGCCAGAGGTCCTCCAGGTAGACCGGCTCTCCATTGGGATCGAGCCCCACCGGCTCGAAGGTCAGGTCCACATCGATGCGGCCGGCCAGGGCAAACGCGACCACCAGCATGGGCGAGGCCAGGTAGTTGGCCTTGACGCTCTGATGGATCCGGGCCTCGAAATTCCGGTTCCCGGAGAGAACCGCGGCCACGGTCAGGTTCTTTTCTTTGATGATCCGTTCGATTTCAGGGTGCAGCGGGCCGCTGTTGCCGATGCAGGTGGTGCAGCCGAAAGCGGCCAGGTGAAAACCGAGCGCTTCGAAGTAGGGCATCAGCCCCGCGTCTTCCAGATACCGTCGCACGACCTTGGAACCAGGCGCCAGGGAGGTTTTGACATAGGGCGCCACCTTCAATCCGCGTTCCACGGCCTTGCGGGCCAGCAGGCCGGCGCCTATCAGAACAGACGGGTTGGAGGTATTGGTGCAGGAGGTGATCGCCGCGATGGCCAGGCAGCCGTCGCCGAACTTTTCCGGCCGGCCGAAAAGATTCACCTCATAGGTTCGCGAATTGACCGGATGACAGACCGGCGAGCGCATGGTCTGCGAACCGGACTCGTCGTGAAACTGCGACAGATGAGCCAGATCAGCATCGCGGTCGTACTCGCATCCGAGCACACCCGCAAAAGCTTCCTTCAAATCGGGCAGCACGATCCGGTCCTGGGGCCGGGCGGGGCCGGCCACGGCGGGGGCAACACCCGAAAGATCCAAGTCAAGCACCTGGCTGTACTCCGGATTTTCTGCGCCGAAGTAAAAAAGGCCGTTGGCCTTGGTGTAGGCCTCGACGATTTCGGCCCGGTCCTTGCGATTTGTCAGTTTCAGGTAAGCGACGGTTTTCTCATCCACCGGGAAGAACCCGAGGGTCGCGCCGTATTCGGGCGTCATGTTGGCAATCGTGGCGCGATCCGGCACGGTCAGCTTCTTCATCCCCGGTCCGAAATACTCGACGAACTTCTCGACCACGTTGTGCTTTCTGAGCATCTCGGTCACGGCCAGCACCAGGTCCGTGGCGGTGACCCCGGGTTTGAGTTCACCGGTCATGCGCACGCCGATCACCTCGGGAATCGACATGTAATAGGGCTGGCCCAGCATGACCGCTTCGGCCTCGATGCCGCCGACCCCCCACCCCATGACGCCGATGCCGTCGATCATCGTCGTGTGGGAATCGGTTCCCACCAGGGTGTCCGGATAGGCCAGAAGCGAGTCCTCTTCACCGGCGGTCACGACCACCTGGCCGAGATATTCCAGGTTGACCTGATGGCAGATGCCGGAATTGGGCGGCACCACCCTGAAATTGTCAAAACTCTTCTGAGCCCACTTGAGCAGGGTGTACCGTTCACTGTTGCGCATGTATTCTTTGGCCACGTTCTTGGCCAGGGCGCCGTCGCTGCCATAGTAGTCGACCTGAACCGAGTGATCGACGATCAGGTCCACCGGCACCAGGGGATTGATCTTCACCGGATCGCCCCCGAGCTGCTCGACCGCGTCGCGCATGGCGGCCAGATCGACCACGGCCGGAACGCCGGTGAAGTCCTGCATCAAAACCCGGGCCGGATGATAGGGTATTTCAACCGGCGCCGGATAGGTTTTCCGCCAATGCGCGATGTTGAGCAGGTCTTCTTCCCGCACGATGCGCCCGTCCAGTTTGCGCAACAGGTTTTCAACCAGGATGCGTATAGAAAACGGCAGCCGGTCGATGTCCGCCACACCCTCTTCCTGCAGCCGCCTGATATCCGCAATGCTGTATTGCCGGCCGTGAACGGCGATTTGCCGGACATAATCCTCTCGTTTCATAAGCACTCCTCATGATGTAGACGGATGAAGCGATGGCCTGTTCGGTTCGGCGCGCCGCATCAAGATGACGCGCCGCAGCACCACCTACTGACCGGGTCCAGACCGGTAACCCGGAACGAACCGACCGGCTCAGGTGCCTTCCCTGACCTTCCTGATAATTTTCGGAATAAAGAATGAAAATATAAATAATGCAAGCGATAAAAACACCTTGAACGAGAGCAGCCGCTGCCAGTCGCCGGACATCCAGACCTGCTTGAGGGTCCCGATGAAAAAGGTGAAGATGAAGGTCCCGATGACGATGCCCAATCCCGTGCCGGCCAGATAATCAGCAAAGCGCACGCGCGTCAGGCCCATGCCGAAGTTCAGGACGGTAAACGGGAAATAGACCAGCCGCAGGTAGAGCACGGTGGCAAAACCGTTGCGTTCGATCGCCTCGTCGTATTTTTTCAGCCGCGTGCCGATGAGGGCGGCGGCAAAATCGCGCCCCAGGGTGCGGCCGATGACAAATGCGCCGCTGGCCCCCAGCATCGCCCCGAACCAGACGTACGCGAAGCCCAGGTAAGGGCCGAAAATATAGGCCCCCAGACCGGTCAGAAAAGTTCCCGGAACAAACAGGCAGACGCCCACCGCATAGAAGAGAACAAAAACCAGCGGGGCCCAGAATCCGGCCGAATCCAGGAAGGCCCTCACCTGCGCCGCCGTCAGGAGGTCTTTGACCGGACTGAACCGAACCAGAACGATGGCCCCGATAACGAATGCCGCCAGGATGAGAGCCTTGACAATCGCCCTGCCGCGGCTGCCGGCCGGCCCCCGGTTCCCTTCTCGCATCTGTCGTTTCTCCGGTGGACCCGCTCCGGTCTCCCGTCGATCGCTGTCGGCCGGCGGCGCCATGGCGCCCGGCTTACAGGTCGAACGGTCAGTCGGCTGACTCATCCAGGTTGCAGGCGCGACCTTTTAAATTGAAAAAAAATTTCAGGGTCTTCTTGACCTTGTCGGAAAAAATTTTCGAAGAAAAAAAGTTGCCCGCCACCCGCTTGTTGATTTCGGCAATCGTCGGGTACGGGTGAATCGCCGCCGCCAGGGTGGAGAGCTTGACCTTGCCAGCGAAGATCGCCACCCATTCGGCGAGCAAATCACCGGCATGCGGACCGAGGATCTGGACCCCGACCGGCTTTTCCTTTTCGTCGAGAATCAGCTTTATTCGACCGACCGGCTCGCCTTCGGCCAGGCTGCGGTCGTTGTTCTTGAACTCCTCGATCCATAAAGAACAGTTTATCCCGGCCTGGCGGGCCGTTTTTTCATTCAGACCGATGCTGCCCAGCGGCGGGTCAGTGTACGTGCACCATGGCATGTAAGAGTAATCGGCGCGGCGCGGCAGGTGAAACACCGCGTTGCTGACGACGATGCCGCCCTCATATCCGGCCGCATGGGTAAACTGGTAGCCGCCGGCGACGTCTCCGGCGGCATAGATGTGTTTCTGGGATGTCCTCAGCCGCTGGTCGACTTTAATGCCGCGCCGATCGTACTCGACCCCGATCTTCTCAAGCCCCAGGCTGGCCGTATTGGCCGCCCGCCCCATGGCCACCAGAACGCTTTCGG
Organism: Desulfobacterales bacterium; assembly: GCA_049283795.1. Classification (GTDB taxonomy): domain Bacteria; phylum Desulfobacterota; class Desulfobacteria; order Desulfobacterales; family SG8-13; genus JARFQH01. The sequence continues at coordinate 10,206 of JBAPWQ010000371.1, forward strand.
ATTCCAGCACCAGCCGCTGACCGTCTGATGTCTTGATGGTGACGCTTTTCCCGTGGCCGATTTCCGCAACGGATTCGATCGATGCTTCCAGGTGAAATACGACGCCCTCGGCCTCCAGCACGCCTTTGACCGCCGCGGCCATGTCGGCGTCTTCTTTGCCCAGGATTTGATCCGCCCGATCGATGATCGTCACCCGGGTGCCGAGGCGGTTGAACGCCTGGCCCATCTCGATCCCGACCGGTCCTGCGCCCAGAATGATCATGGAAGACGGCAGATGCTCGAGGTAGAATATCTCCCGGTTGGAGAAATGCGGCGTCTCGTTCAACCTGGGGATGGGCGGTACCACCGGGGAGGAGCCGGTGGCGATGACCCAGTTCTTGGCCGCAAACCTCTGGCCGTTCAACCGCAAGCTGTGCTCGTCGATGAACTGCGGCTCTCCGAAAACCACCTTGGCGCCGAGCCGGCAGAAGCGCTCTTCGGAGTCATGGTGCTGGATGGCGGCGATGACCGTCTTGATCCTCTTGGCGATTTCGCGAAAATCCACCGGCGGCAGGTCCACCACCGGCAGTCCGTAACGCGCTGCGGTCTTCATCTGATGATAGACGCGGGCGCTGTTGATCAGGGTCTTGCTCGGAACGCAGCCGTAGTGCAGGCAGTCACCGCCGAGGGCCGCCTCTTTTTCGATGAGCAACGTCTTGGCGCCCAACTGGGCGGCACCGGCCGCAACGGTCAACCCGGCGGCCCCGCCGCCGATGATCCCGATGTCGAAATCAAAACCGCCCATGGTGTGACCTCCCGGTTGTAACAAGATTGAAACTGGAAACTCGATGCCACTGAGTCCGATCTTCCCCTCTTGGAAAAAAGGGGGGCCATGGGCGGATTTCTTATGAGTGTTTAAATTCCCCCTGATTTACCATTTTCACAGGGAAACCTTCAGAACATTGCTTCAGTTCAGGACATTGCCCCTCAGTGCGCAACCCGCAACTTATCTTGCCGCCGTTCCCCTATCTGGTTCATACCACAGGCGCGGCCAGTGTCAAGAAACGGGTTGTTTGCCCGATGCTCCACAGCGCCGGAACCAAAATTGGACCTCATTGACCGGTCCGCGCAGGTGCGTTGACTTTAAGAGATTTATCCCTACCTTAGGAAACTTTATTGTGGTGCCGAATGATGCAAACGAAAGAGAGGCTGTCATGAACGAGCGTTCCGGAATGATCACCCTGCACGGCAAGCCGCTGACGTTGGTCGGGCAGGAAATTAAATCAGGGAACCCAGCTCCGGATTTCGAGGCGCTGGATAACGGCCTGAACCCCGTTAAGTTTTCGAGTTTTCGCGGCAAAGTGGTCATTATTTCCGCCGTGCCCTCCCTCGATACACCGGTGTGCGATATGGAAACGCGCCGCTTCAACAGCGAAGCCGCCGGGTTAAGCGGAGATATCGTCATTTTGACCATCAGCATGGACCTGCCGTTTGCCCAGAAGCGCTGGTGCGGCGCGGCGGGGGTCGACAAGGTCGTGACGCTTTCCGATCACCGCGCCGCCGAATTCGGAAATTCCTATGGCGTCCTGATCAAGGAATTGCGGCTTTTGGCCCGGGCCGTTTTCGTGGTCGACGCCAAGGGTGTCGTCCGCTATGTCCAGCTCGTCAAAGAGGTGGCCGATGAACCCGACTATGATGCCGTCATCTCCGCCGCCAAGGGCCTGGTATAGCGTTTCGAAAAACGAGGCCTCCCAGGGTTTCGGCCGCATGGAACCTGAAGTTGAGAAGGCGACCCGACGCGGGCCCGCGAAAAAAAACTTGTCGAGCCGGCACGGCTCCCCGTTCAACGGCAGAAAAGCTCGGGTACCCCTCCGCGATCTTTCAAAAGCAGCGCTGGATAATCCAGCACGAGTTGGATTATCCGGCGCAAACGCAATTATCCGTGACCGAAGGGCTCTATTCGGGGAATTTGACCGTCAGCTGCTCGCCCCCGTCTTTTTTTTTCAACTTGACCTCAAGCTCGATGCTGCTGTCACGAATGCCAAGCGCCAGGCCGGTCTTGCCTTTTTCCCCTTCGATGTGCGTCATGTCCCTGGCCGCCTCGAAAATCTTTTGCCCGACGTCGGCGCCCGGCGACGGGAGTTCGGTGGTGCGGTATTCGGCGTAAACGGTGACCTTCCCCTCCCCGCTGCGGCGGATGGATATTTTTTTCGCATTGTGGTTCACACCGTGCAGGGCGGCCAAAGCCAACCACTTCACCGCGGCTTCCTGTCTGTCGGCATCGGATTTGAGAATCGACATCTCTTTCAGCGGATCGGTGGTCGCATAGCAGTCGCACATCTCCTGGACTTTCTTGTGAACGCTGTCCGTATCTTTCATCGGTAGTCTCCTTTCGATTGAACTTGAGGTTTCGCAAAGGCGGTCATGACAAGTAACCGATATGCTAAACACTAAATGGGGGAATTCAAGTCAGCCAGTTCGTCTGCGCCGGATCGATGGGCGCGCGGGGAAAGTGGCGTTTTCCTTCGGGACACGCCTCGCGAAGGCGCCCCCGGCAGCGCGTGGCTCCGCAGGGCCACGCTTGACGACAGCAGGCCCTCTGGCCCCCGTCGGTGTAATATTTAGGCTTGAGCTTTTTTGGCGATGGTGCCATGTTTCTATGTCCTCAAGACTTTATTCGGAAGGAGAATCATGAAATCGAAAATCGCTATTTTCTTTGGCACTTTGGCCGCCCTTTTCACGGTGCTGCCGGTTTGCTTCGCCGCGTTGGATCTGAACGTCGTCCAGACGTTCAAATTGAAGGATTCGCCCCTGGATGTCGCCTTTTCGACATCGCGCAACAAGGTTTTGGTCCTGACCGACAAAGGCCAGATCCAAATTTTCGAAACGAACGGCACGTTGGGCGAAACGATCGAGGTGGGCCGGCAGTTCGACCGGTTCTGGCATATTCAGGGTTCCGATGTCCTCCTGCTCGGCAGCCACGAGAAAAAGACCGTCCAGATCATCGAGCTGAACTTTATCGAACAGATCGACACGACCGGCTCGCCCTTTCGCGGCCCGGAAAATGCGCCGGTGGTGGTCGCCGTTTTCAGCGACTTCGAGTGAGGGTACTGCAAGAGCCTCACGGCTCTACTCGACCAGGTGGTCGAAAAATATCCTCAAAAAGTAAGAGAAGTGTTCATGAATTTCCCCGTCAGATCCCACCCCTATGCCGAAACGGCGGCGCGGGCGGCACTGGCGGCCGACAAACAGGGCAAGTTTTGGGAATTTCACGACAAACTCTTTGAAAACGCCAGCCAACTGAACGACGATAAAGTGCGCGAGATCGCCAAAGAACTCGATTTAAATATGGAACGGTTCGAAAAGGACTGGCAGGCCGAGTGGACCCGGGCCAAGGTCCAGTCGGATATCGAGCAGGGCAGCCGGATCGGCGTGCGCGGCGTTCCGGCCGTTTTCATCAACGGCCGCCAGTTGAGACAGCGCAGCCTGGAGGGCTTCTCCGAAATGATCGACAAGGAACTGCAAAAGGAATCCGGGGCGAAGAAATAGGCCGCCAATGACTCTTACCGAGACCCCTTCGCGGTCTTGGTCAATACATCGGCTGGTTTCCAGGTCCGGTCGACGGTCACAACCGGCAAATCCCGCCGCAGCGGAACTGAACCGGCCGACTGGTCTCGGAATTGACCCAACGTCAGGGTCAGGGAAATCCCGCTGAGATCACCCTTTGGCCTAAGGGCTCGCGAAAAAAAATAAGTTGGTTTTTTCGGGTGGCGAAGCGCGCGTCCGGCAAGGCGTAAAACAGAAGGGCGGGATGCATCGACATCCGAAAATGGTAAGTTATTTTTGAGCGAGCCCTAAGGGCGGTCGAGGCACAAAGCCGGGTCGTTTTATTCAGAATACTTCAGGGCACCCAGGCGTAGATCTCCTCCACGATTCCTTCGGAAATTTTCAGATTGCCGCTGCCGTCGGACTGAGAGGAATACAGCTCCCGAACGTTAATAGTGTCCTGATCGGCCAGGTAGGCCACCCGCGAGCTGTCCGGCGACCATTCGAACGAATCCACGTTACCGCCGTTGACCATGGGCCCGGAAACAACTGCATTGTTCGCCAGCCCATCGGGAGTGGAAGAGTACAGCTCGTAGTAATCGGTTGCCTGCCGGGCGATGTAGGCCACGCGCGAGCCGTCGGGCGCCCACCCAAAAGCGCCGGCGGAATCCGGCAATCCACCGGCTGACGGCGAGCCGGATATCTTCGTGTTGTTAATCGGGCTGAATGGCTCGGAAGTAAAGAGCTCGAATACGTTGGCACTGTCCTGACTGGCCTGATAGGCGATGATCTTACTGTCCGGCGACCAGGCGAAGGCAACCACCTCGCCGCCGGGTGTCAGGGGACCCGAAATCTTGAATTCTGACGTGCCGAACGGCACGTTCGTGTAGAGTTCGAACACGCGGAGAGTGTCGCCGTCGGCAATGTACGCCAGGCGGGAACTGTCCGGCGACCAGGCGAATTCGACGACATCACCGAGGATCCCTCTGGACAGGAGTAGTGGATCAGGCCTGGGATTCAAGGAATTCACATCCGGAACGACGGTGATCAGATCGAATTTTTCGTCGGTAAACTGGTCGGCCAAATATGCAATCCGGGAATTGTTCGGCGCCCAGGCGAAATTCACGACTTCCCCGCCGTCCGCCAGGGTCCCGGAAATCGCCGTGGGGGTGGAATTTATATCCGCTACGGTAGCCAGCAGTTCGTTGGTCCCCAATATTTTGACGTCCGCCAGAAATGCGATTAGCAAACCGTCGGGCGACCACTGGTATTCTCCGATCGTGTATGTGTTGGTGGAGGCCGGAATGTTGGAAATGGAAAAGGCCTGGTTATCAGCGTTTGGCGGCGTGGCCCAGAGCCGGAACTGCTGTCTGCTTCCGCGGATCGTATTGGCCGTATAGGCGATCAGCTGACTCTTGGGAGACCATTTGAATGTTTCGACATTCGCGCCGACGGGTAGAAAATTCGAAACGTTGGCCAGATCGTTTCCGCCCGTCGTGTTGGTAAAGAGTTCTATGTTGCCGCCGGTATTGCCGGTCAAGGCGTTGAATGCCCTGAAGGCGATTCGGGAACTGTTCGGTGCCCAGGCGAATTCCTTGACGTCCAAAACGGTGCCGGTCTGGCGCGAAACGTTGATCACGGTTCCACCGCTGACGGGGACGGTATACAACTCGAAGGTGCCTTTTTCCTCCTGGTCGGCCAGGTAAGCCACAAATCGCCCGTCGGGTGATATGGCGAAATCCACGACGTTACCACCACTGACCAGATTCTCAGACAGTCTGACGACCGAGGCGCCTTCTATGGTAGAGCCGTAAAGCTGTGTGGCCGTCGCATTGTCCTCTTTGGACAAGAAAATCGTGGTGATAAGATTTGTAACGGGCTTGCTGTTGGAACCGCCGTCTTCATTGTCTCCGCTACAGCCGGAGAGTAAAAAAATAATAAACAGTCCCCAACAGAACGCCGATCGAACCATATTGCTGCCGACAGGTTTCATAATGGCCATCCTCGCCTTGATGGTGTTCTTTTGAAGCCGCCCGACCGGCATCGGTCCACCGATCGGTTGAGCGATATACGGCCGATTTCGGGCCCGGCTCATTTACCGGATAGTCCGCTTATTTTAAACACAAAAAATAATAATTGCAACTATTTATATCGTATTGCAACCAGCTTCCATGAGCCTACATTTGCCGACCGACCTTTTTTCGATTGACTCGCTCCTGTTCCCCTCTTAGCTTTGGTCTGAATTGAATTGGAAACTGAAAATTGAAATTTGAAACTGGCAAATCAGAATTCGCACCAAAATTGGACATTCAGTAGTGCCTAAAAAAGATCGTGGATGGGCATGACCTAAATGATGCAACTGACTTATTAACTGACGTAACTGACTCAACTGACCTGACTGACGTAACTGATTTTCATGCATTCTGGTGGCCCGCCAGTCCAATGGTGATTTGACATGCGAACACTTACAGCGCTAGCTCTCTACGTGGTTTTACAGCTGCCCGTCGCCGTACTGGCCGAAACACCGCACGAGCTGGCGGGATTCGTGCTCGGCGACGAGTTTTCCAAATACCGGGACCTGGTCGACCTGCCGAGCCAGATGCCGCTGCGGCACGGCAATTCGATCGATGTGGTGGAGGTGCGCAGCCTGCCGGGCTACAAGTATGGCGTGGTGTGGGTGGGCAACTGCATCGTTCCAAGCCGCATCGTCAGCATCCGGATGAAATACGCCGACTCTTCGAGAATATTTTACGACGAGCTGCTCAAACGGTTCAAAAACCGTTTCGGCGCGCCCTCCGAGTGGCGGGGGGATCCATTTCACGTCGTCATTTCGTGGAAATGGTCTTTTGTCGACGACCGGCAAAACAGGATCAGCATGATCCTGGAGCACAACAAGAAAAGTGAAGAAGAAACGGTCGGCAACACGATCAAATTAACGATGTGGAACCTCATCGATGAAGAGCGGGAGTGCAAAAATAAAAAATATCCCGAACCTGCCGAGCAGTCCGGACCGGCAACTGAAGGGCCACCGGATTGGGAGCGGTTCATCCCGCGGTGATCGCACGTCTCGGGGCGTTGCTGTCCGTTCGAATGCCACCGATCATCACTCCCAGGCAACCGCCAAATCCGGACACAAAAGCATCAGTCACAGCCGTTTTTCGGCAAGTCGGGGTTGGAGTGAAGGTAAATAGGGACAACCGATCTGCTCCATATCACACGCAATACCGGAAAAAGTTCTGATCGCCGATTTCGGCATGCAGAAAAAACCCTTCGCATCGAAGGATCAAACCCGGATGCGCGACGTGTTTCAGGTACAGGCCGTTTCGCTGAGCTGGGCGGTCAACTGCATCAGGGTAAAGGGTTTTTTTAAAAAACCCTCCGCATCGAGTTTCTTGATCGTATCTCGCATTTCACCGGGGTCCCGCCGGCTTGAAATCACGGTTTTCAGCCCGGGGTTGATCTTTTTCAGCGCGTGCAGCAGTTCATGGCCGTCGGTTTCGGGATGATCGCCATCCAGGATGACCGCATCGAGCCTGTTTCCGGCCTGACTAGCGGACTCGAGCGCCTGCCGGCCGTCTTTGGCCGGCAGGACTCTGAATCCCAATTTCTTCAGCATTTGATCCAAGACGCCACGAACCTCATCGTCTTTGTCGACAATCAGGACCGTTTCTTTTTCAGACGCTGCAAAAAGGGGATCGATTTTATCGTCAGCGGCATTTTCCGCCGATTGCGGCAAAAACACGCTGAAGCTGGATCCCTCGCCCGCCACGCTGTGGACGGTTATGAATCCGTCATGATTCCTGATGATCCCGTACGCCGATGCCAGCCCTAATCCGGTTCCTTTTTGGGGCCCTAACTTTTTGGTGGTAAAAAACGGCTCGAAAACCCTCTGCATGGTGGCCTCATCCATGCCGATGCCGGTATCCGCAATCGTGAGCTTGACGTAGGCTCCCGGTTTGGCGTTGTGGTGCCTGTAGGCGTTTTCATCGAGAGTCACGTTCTGAGTGACAATGGTCAGTTCGCCGCCGGTGGGCATCGCCTGAAAAGCGTTGAGGATCAGGTTCATTATCACCTGCTTTATCTGCAGGGGCTCTGCGTCAACCGCCTTCAGCGCTTTTTCATATTTTTCCTTGAGACGGATGTCTTTCCTGGTTTTCTCGAATACGCGAATCTGCTCTCCAACCAGGTCGTTCAGCATGACTCTTTCGCGGCCGTATCTGCCGCCCTTCGCAAACCCGAGCAGTTTGCCGGTCAAATCAGTGGCGTTGTTGATGTAGGTTTCGATCGCTATGAAGTGGTTGAAATACGGATGGGCGTACTGCGTCATCGAGAGCATGATGGAGACGTGTCCCTGAATTCCCATCAACAGATTATTGAAGTCGTGCGCGATGCCGCCGGCCAGGGTCCCGACGGCCTCCATCTTCTGGACCCGGTAAAGCTGGTACTCCAGCAGTTGCTTTTCGTGCTCGGCCCGCTTGCGCTCGCTGACATCGTGCATCACGATGGTGGCCGTTTCGGGCCGGCCGGGCTCGGACCGGATCCCGTCGTTGACGACCACCCACAATTCCTGCCCCTGCTTGTCCCGGATTTTCAGTTCCGTCGAATACGTCCCGCCCTTCCCGTCAGACAAATTGGCCAGCCTGTCATTGAACACCCCTTTGCTGTCATCGCTTAGAATCGCATCGATGCTTCCGGACAGCAGCTCGGCCCGCGAATAGCCCGTCAACCTGGACATCAGCTCGTTGGCACGCAAAAATCTACGGGTGCCGAGATCTACCTCGCAAATGCCAGCCGGTGCACACTCGATCAATTGGCGATACCGCTCTTCGCTGGCGCGCAAGGCCTCTTCTGCTCGTTTGCGCAGGGTGATGTCTTCGATGACACCATCGATCCATCTTGCTTGGCTGCTGTCATCCGTTGTGACGGCGGCCGAGCAAGAAACCCAGAAAATTTCCCCGTTCCGCTTGCGCATGGCGAATTCACGGCCGCCGACGCGGCCTTTTCGGTAGAGATCCCGCATAAATTCCTCTTTTTCGGCGGGATTGGAAAAAAGGGAATCAATCGTCGCGCTTGAAAATTCCTCAAATGATCCGTATCCGAAAATCTCGGCCATCGCCCGGTTTGCGCGCACGATCCGCCCGTCGGGATCGGTGGTGAAGCGGAAAACGCCGGCCGTCAGGTTTTCAATGAAGGTCCGGTGGTCATCTTCACTTTTCTGCAGGGCATCCCGGGCATTTTTGAGTCTGTTGATGGTCGTTTGGGCGTGGGCGCCGAAAATGATCAGAATGCACAGTACGATGACGCGCGTGTATATTTCGTAGAGGCTGGGACCGAAAATCTCGGCGACGATATTGTATTTATTGGAAAAAAAGATATTAAGGATGGAATCGACAACCCAGTAGATGATGGCGATCGGTATCCCCGCCAATACCATCGAGTCGGCAACATTCAGCTGTGATTTTCTTGCAGGCGACATGGCGGGCCCACCCTTGGAAAAATGTTCCTCACATGACCAGTTAGCGCTTGATGCGTATTTTTCATGCAAAATCCATTCCTTACAACCTGACAGTTTAATAGGTTTTAAGGCGTCGTGGGGGCCCGAAAATAGCCGGCCACGCCACCGCTGCCCGCAACCCGGAACGCGTAACTCGAAACGCGTACCCCGCAAAACCGGGCTTACTTCAGGGCAACCTTGAACTTCCCGGCCACCTCGCGCAGGTTTTCCATCCAATTTTCCGCCAGCGGATCGACGAAGGCCACCTCGCCTCCGATTTCCCGGGCGATCAATTCCGCACTCTTGGCAGAAAACTGCGGCTGGACAAATACGATCCTGATGCCGTTTCTCCGGGCGAGTTCGATCAATTCCTCGAGTTGGGCAGGTTTGGGGGTTTTGCCCTCGATCTCGATGGGGACCTGCACGAGGGTGTAAGTGCGGGCGAAATACCCCCACGACGGGTGGAACACCATGAAGCGAAGTCCCTGATGACCCGCAAAGGTTGTCTTGAGTTCGGTGTGCAGTTTGGCGATTCGGGCCATAAAAGCCGTGTAGTTGCCCTCGAAAGCGGAGCGATTCTTCGGATCGGCCTCCTTAAGGGCCTCCAGAATCGTGTGCGCCTGAATCATCACCAGGGGCGGAGACAGCCAGATGTGGGGATCGAGTCCCCCGTGCCCGGAGGGGTCCTCGTCCCGATGAACCCCATCGTTCACGGGGATCTTCTCTATCCCCTGCTCGGTATGGATGACTCTAATTTGCGGATTGGTTGAAATTATTTTATCGAGCTTCGCCGCTTCGAATTCGATCCCAATCGCAAAATACAGCCTCGCCGTGGCCAGGGCGACCATCTGCCGGGGTTTGGGCTCATAGGTATGGGGATCGGCACCGGGCGGCACCATAGCGTGCACATCCACTAGTTCCCCGCCTATCTGCTGCACGAAATATCGCTGTGGAACGATGCTGACAAAAACAGAGAGCTTTTCGGTTGATCGCGCAAGGCCGGCCGCGGCCAGAAAAACCATGCCGGCCAGAGCGGCAATCACGAACGGACGACGCATTGGACACCTCCATCCCGAAGTGATTCTACTGTTCATCGCTTGCGCGACATATGCGGTTTTAATGAAAAAGCAACTGAAATTATTCGTTTGTGATTTCAATTGCCAATGGTACTATAAGAAAAACATAAATATGGACTGGCTTTTGTCCATAATGGCTCCATTTCCGCAATTTCGGCGTCAATCACGCCAAGGCGTATCACAAACGGCAAAACTTACCAACGGCAGGCAAAATTCCCATGTACGAGAAATATTTCGGTTTCAAGGAAAAACCCTTCAACATCGCCCCCGATCCCGATTTTCTGTATCTGAGCCGCAAGCACCAGAATGCGATTTCCAGCCTGGATTTCGGACTTGTGGACGACGCCGGGCTCATCCTTTTCACCGGCGACATCGGCACCGGCAAAACCACTTTGATCCATCACCTCCTGCGAAAAATGGGACCCGATTTCCACGTCGCGGTCGTCTTCAATACCAATGTCGACGCCGATCAATTGTTGGGCATCATCCTGCAGGAGTTCGGCTTGAATGCCGACTCGAACAGCAAGGCCGTCGCCATCAAGGCCCTCACCCGCTTTCTGATCGACCTGCGCTCCCGCAGCAAGCGTCCGCTGCTCATTGTCGATGAAGCCCAGAGCCTGTCACTGGAAGCCCTGGAGGAAATCCGCCTGCTGTCCAACCTCCAGGACGGCACCACCTTGCTGCTGCAGATCCTGCTTGTCGGACAACCCGAATTGAAAGAGAAGCTGAAAAGCCCTGCCATGGCCTCGCTGACCCAGAGGATCTCCGTCAACTACGATCTGAAAGCGTTCGAACCGGAAGAAACGGCCCAGTACATTTCCCACCGGCTGGTAACGGCGGGCGGGCGCGCGGATATTTTCACCGATGCGGCCATCGACACGGTGCATCGGATGACCCGCGGAATCCCCCGCTCGATCAACCTGCTGTGTCATGCCGCCCTCGTGTACGGGTTTGCGGATGATTTGACCACAATCGACGTTCCGGTACTGGAAGAGGTCAGGTCCGACACGCAGGATTCCGGCATCGGCAGCGAACGCTGGTTTCACAAAGATGACGAAGAAGTCGACCAGGGCGAAACGGACACCGAATCGCCGGCCTCGTCGACGGCACACCCGACGGCGCCTCTGAAAAACCGGCCGCAGCTCGAATCCCGCATCGAAGCGCTTGAAACGCGTCTGGACGACTACACCGCGGAGCTGAGAAAAGCGATGATCGCCCTGCTCCAAAAAGAGCGCAGCCGCAACGACAAGCTCTTGATGGCCTTCACCCAGCTCAAGACGCGCTACGATGCCCTCGTAAAGGAACCGGCCTCCTCGAACCGCTTGCCGGCGACTGCATCGGAAGATCGTGACGATTCCGGGGAATCAAAAGGGGAATCTATCATAGATGATTTTCCGGCGGGAGCCGGAGGCGAAGACAGGGACCGACCGCAATAAGGCCCGGGGACAGGTCATGACAAAATAAATACTTGGCTGTGTTATCGATCGGCGGCGCCTTACTAAAATACAACCGACTCTCTCTGGTCCTGCCAGAATCCTCAGATGCCGCTCTCCGGTTCGGCACTCTTTCTTGCCCGCGATGAGGATGGTTGTCGCGTTCGATTCTTGAATGCCGAAAATCCTTGGAAGGATCAGCTGTTTAAGAAATCGTGCAACTTTTTGCCGAAGATTTCATATATATCCCTGCGGGGTCCGATGTAATGAATCTCGATTAAACGCTCATCCTCTTTGATCTTGTAGATGATTCGATATCTTGCGGCCCTCAGTGAAAGATATCCGGCCAGATCCTTCTCGAGAAGCTTGCCCCAAAAAGGATGAGAAGATATCTGCTCGATCTTCGTCTTGACCAGAGGCTTGAGATCGGGATGGAGTTTTCGAATCTGCCGGCGTGAGGTTTCAGAATAAATAATTTTGTACGACCCGGTCATCGATCGGACCAGGCCTCTTTATGGGAAAAAAACCTGCCGGCGCGAAAATCATTTTCCGATGCCGCCAGTGCCCTGACGATTTCAGGCGACGCCAGTATGTCGATAGTCTCCAAAAGCCCTTCGTAACGCTCCGGCGTCATCATGATGCCAACCGGCACGCCGTTTTTGGTGACGGCGATCGTCGAGTCCTCGGCGGCCATCTCCTTGACGATATCGAGAAACTCTTTCTTGGCCTTTGTGATCGGAATTATCTTTTGAATTTGGTCCATGTTTCCCCGGTAATTTTTAGGGGCATTATAATTTCACGGTTTCAGAAAGTCAACCGGTAAAAGACAGTCTGTAAAAATTTTTTCCGCCAAATTGAACAAGGAAATAGACTAAACATGCGCACCAACACAGAATCGAGCGCCTCATTGGCAGGGCTGACAATACGGTCATCCCCTCCCCTGAGGCGCAACGACGTTTCCGCTTTACAGGGTCTGTTTCACAGACGTAACGGTGACTTCGAGAACTCTTGTCAAAAATGAAAATTTGCTTTTCATCATGTCGAATTCCGGCCCCGAGCTTATGAACCTGGCCGTGCCTTCGAGAAGGTACCCCGTACCGGGGCCCATGCGCCCATCGAGTTCCTTGGTTCCGATAGTGAGCAGCACCTTGTTATTCTGCAGCGTTTTCTTTTCTGTTTTTCTCATTTTCCAGGCGGGTATAAAAAGCCTATTGTCATCGGGCGTCACGAGGTAGCTATTCCAGGTGTTTACCACGTGGGCTTCCCCATCCGAACACGATACAATGGCAACGATCCCCTCTTTCCCGATGACTTCTCGAAACCGGTCTGTGAACATGTTTTTTCTCCTTTTCGGTATTTTATTGTGGACAACATGTATCCTGGATAGTTATAATTGACCATGATGTGGAGGAATGTCAAGACAAAATTACACAGATGCGGTAAATTATTAACGCTCGTTACGATGAAAGGGATTCCGGATGCAATTCAGTGTTGGGGTGGAATATGCGTTTCATTCACTATTTTATATCGTGGACCTTCCTGAACGCAAAACGATCGGCATTAAGCAGATTGCAGAATTACACGGTATAACAGAGAGTTATCTTTCTAAGATTTTCGCAAAGCTGCGAAAGGCCGGCATTGTTCGATCCATTTCCGGTGTTAAGGGTGGATATGAATTGGCCAGGCCTTCTGAAAATATCTCTTTTTGGGATATTATCGAAGCTATCGAGGGTTCTTCGTTTTTTTTTCAGTGTGCTGAAATTCGAAAAAAGAATATTTTCGTGGACGATCCGTCGGTGTTCACGGATGAATGTCCGTGCCTGATAAAGGTGGTCATACAGGAGGCGGAGGAAAGATTTCGGAACTCTTTGAGATCCAAATCCCTGCGGTGGCTGCATGACCAGGTGCAAAAAGGTTTTTCAGAGGAAAAAAAGAGCGCCATAAGCGCATGGGTCAAGGCGCTATGATATTGTCAGGCGGAACCAAGAAGACAAAAAAATTGCAGAGAAAGGAGATTGAAAAATCTTGACAAACATTTCAAAATCGAACTATTGTTTTTCTACATCGGAATCAACCTGAATCTTGCCTTGCATTTATTTTTGCTGAACTCCCTCTCGCCCTCCCCTTTTCCTATAGTTTCAGTATCTTGCCAAAATTGCAGAAAATCGCGTTAGCCAGTTACCGGAATGAAAACTTGAGCGTTTATGCTGATTATTTCCCAGTACATCTCTTAAGTATTTTATAAGAAATTTTTCCCAATCAACTGGCCAAGGGAGTGGGCAATGGAAATTTTGCCGTTTCCTAACTTTTTCCAATGTCACTGACAATCCTATTTATCAATTTTTTACTGGCCATGCTTGTGGTGAGCATTTCATCGTACCGCCTGTTGTTACGAATGGCAACGGCCACCAAACGGGCGGTCAGGGACAAAAGTTCAAGGTCGTCGGTTGTGAATTCACCGCTTTT
>JBAPWQ010000372.1:0-2351 GCA_049283795.1 Desulfobacterales bacterium
CAACCTGATGGTGCACTGGATCGAGGAAGGGCAGAACTGACAGAATTCCCTATTTCGGGCACTGGGTTGGTATCCTGAAGCTGTCCATAATATAGAATTGATATTGTTGTCGAAAAACCATAAAACATTCGAAGAAGAAAGGGAACAAGAGCCATGCCAAAGGGTTTTGATGATAGTAATCACTACCAGACAAGTACGTATCTTCAGGCATCATGACCTTTATCGTGAATCACGACGAAGCGATTCATCAGAAGGGCTTGGGCCCAAACACCGAGAAAGCGGCTCAGGCCATAACGCTCTTCAATCCTGACAGCACATGGAAAAAGGTGGAGGGATTATGAATTTTTTCAAGTTGCTCAGCATTCTTCTTTGCATCGCGTTTCCGCTGCCGGCGTTTGCGCAGAAAGCTAAGACGATAGACGAGTTGGCCGCGATGCTCGACTCATCGCGCTGCGCGGAATGCCATGATGTCATCTACGCGCAATGGGAGAAGTCACAGCACGCTCGCCCTTTGATGGGAACCCGGGGTACTCTGAATATGACGCTGCTGGCCACACCCGGAGCAACGCCTTTCTCGCCGTCCGATCCGAAGCAGGCGACACTCAAGACCTATCCGTGCTTCAAGTGCCACTTGCCGCAGGCTGTCGACTATGCTGAAGATTCGGTGGCGGTTGAACTCACCGAAGCCATCATTGCGCAGGACAAAGCCAAGATCGCCAAGCTTCAGATTACCTGCATCGTCTGCCACAACGAAAAGGCGATCATCCATCGGCTCGAGGAGGGAAAACCGGACCCGGGAACACTTTACGGCATCAATGAAATGAACGCTCATGAAGATGAGGTATTCGCAAAAGTAAAAAAGAGCGCCGTTATGCAACACTCGCTTATGTGCGGACAGTGCCACGGCATGGGGCCGAACCTCGAGTTCGAAAACCCAATACAGTGTGCGAACCTCTATGGCAGCTACCTGCATGCCTACATTCCCGCCGGCGGCTCTCAGACTTGCCAGGAATGCCACATGAAGCCAATTGGCGGCCTGGCGGATCATCTGATGGCGCCGAACTGGGATGATATCCCGCAGACAATTAAGCTCCTGCAGGAAGCGCTGTCTCTTGATGTCCAAACCCTCGGCTACGAGTGGCTCGAGAACGCTAAAACCTCAGTGTCGAAGGTCATTGTGAATACGAAGGTCGCTTCCACCGCCGGACACCGTATTCCCGACGGATGACCGTCCCACAACCGAGTGGTCCTGGAAGTGACCGCAAAGACACCTGACGGAAAGGAAATCGGCATCCAGACGCGACATTATCATCCTCAGGCAACGAACGAAAAAAATTCGAAGATGCTTTACGGGGCGCAGCAAAAGGTTGCAAATATTCGCGATACCAGCATTCAGCCCTACCAGACAAAGACCGAATCGATAGAATTCATTCTTCCCAAAGGCATCAGTGCAGCTGACATTACCGTTGATCTGAGCTACTATCTCGGCAGCCCCGATCAGCAGTACGAGGTCCACAAGATCTCCAGGCAGGTTACCCTCGACCGGTAGTTTTGGTTGTGGGATGACAAGTATATGGATCGGAATGCGAAAAACCGACTCCGGACGGAAGAAATCCGCCGATCGTTTAATCGAGCGCATCGCCAAGAACAGGCAACTCGAGAGTATCGTCAAACGATAAATCCCTTATTCCGAGTGGCAGCGCACTGAAGCAGTCCCAAAGAATTGTTTAGGGTACAAATGCAAGAGGAATAAAAAAATGCCGGCTGCCAGACACCACTGGGCGCGCTACGTCATCCTTACCACTGTTGCCATAACGGTTTGCGCCGGATTGACTTTCTTCGGTCTCGATGCCTTTCGAGCCGACGCCGCCCAACCGATGTTTTTCAAACCCCAGAAAGAAAAAAGCACTGAGGCCCCGTCGGATGCCGCCCGAGTTCCCGAAAATCTCCAGGCCGACAAGGTCGACGATTTCATGGCCGGTCTCAGCGACGAACAGGTCAGGCGCCTGCTGATCGAGGCCTTGAGAAAACAGGCCGCCGCAGAGGCCGCGGCAGCGCCGGCCCCAAAAAAGTTGACCGGTGTTGCCGGTTTCATCGATGCCGTCAAGGAAAAGATCGATCTGATCCGGCTGCGCATCGAGACCTATAAAACTGGCGACGATGCGAAAATAATAAAAATCCCCTCTCTCTTTACCTACCTGGGCAAAGGGGAGCGGGACACAAACGCCGCCAGGGTCATCATCAGTGTCGGCGCTGTTTTCTTGGTGGCCTTTTTCATCGATTTCCTGTTCAGCTGGTTCGCGCGCACCGCCCGCCGACGCATCGAGGCCACGCAGCCGGCCGACTGGAGG
>JBAPWQ010000373.1:0-1729 GCA_049283795.1 Desulfobacterales bacterium
CCGGCACGCACTTGCAGACTTGTGGCCGGCCTCATAGATCCACAAAGCAGTGCCAGGCACCTTTTCCTTTTGGCACCTTTTTTGGCACCTTTTTTCGGGCTTGCAACAGATGCCAGTTTACGCAAAACTCATTTTCAACAGTCCGGTCATCCGGTGGATGTCGGCGGAAAGGAGAAGCCGTATGACCTTGATAGCTATCAACGTACTGCTGAACCCAGATGCTGCCACAGTTGAGAAGGCACGGGCGGTGAACGCGCGGCTACGAGAGAATTTCCCGCAGGGGTTCGCCCTCGATGCCAACCACGCGCCGCACATCACCCTTCTCCAGCGGTTCGTGCGGACAGCGGACCTCGACGCGATCGCAGATGCGGTGAAAGGCGTGCTGCAAACCGAGCAGTCGATGAATTGGGAGACCAGGGCGATCGGCCTCTATGCCCTCGTGGAGGGGAGTCTCGGGTTGGCCGGGATCGTCATCGAGCCGACCCCGGATCTGCGACGACTCCAGCAGAGGATCATCGACGCCGTTGCGCCGTTCACCGTGGAGAAAGGGACAGGCGAGGCCTTCGCGCCCCGCCCCGACGGCGCGGCGATCGGCCAGGCGACCGTTGACTACGTCAACACCTTCGTTGGACCCCGCACCGGCACGAACTACCACCCTCATCTCACCGTCGGAATCGGGACCAGAGACTTCGTGGACGCGCTCAAGGCGGAGCCCTTCCAGCCGTTCCCCGTCCGCGCAGACTCCGTCAGCCTGTACCAGTTGGGCGACTACGGTACCGCCCAGAGGAAGCTCCATGAACTCCACCGCTGCTGATCCGCTTCCCTCCTGGAACGATGGCCCGGCCAAGCAGGCAGTCCTGGCGTTCGTCGCCAGGGTGACGGAAGAAGGATCGCCCGACTTCCTGCGCCCGGCAGAACGCATTGCCGTGCTCGACAACGACGGCACGCTCTGGCCTGAGCACCCGATCCCGTTCCAGGCAGCGTTCGCCACCGACGAAGTCAGGCGACGCATCCGTACCGAGCCCACGCTCGCGTCGGATCCCATGGTGCAGGCGGCCCTGGCCGGCGACCTGGGCAAGCTGCTCGCCGGCGAACACCACGACGGCGTGTTTCAGGTCCTGGCCCTCACGCATGCAGGGATGACGACCGACGAGTTCAGTGCCGCCGTCGAGGCATGGCTGGCCTCGGCCAGGCACCCGCGATACGGCAGGCGCTACGACGAGCTCACCTACCAACCGATGCAGGAGCTCCTGCGGCTTCTTCGGGCGAATGGCTTCAAGAATTTCATCGTGTCGGGTGGCGGCGCCGACTTCATGCGTGTGTGGGTGGAGCGCGTCTACGGCATTCCGCCGGAGCAGGTGGTCGGCTCGACGTCGCGAACCACCTTCGAGCTCCGCGACAGCGGACCGGTGCTGACCAAGACCCTCAACCACCTGTTCGTCAACGACAAGCAGGGCAAGCCGGTCGGCATCCATCAGTTCATCGGCCGGCGACCGGTGGTCTGTTGTGGGAACAGTGACGGCGACCACGCGATGTTGCAGTACACCACCATCAATAACCCGCGCCCTAGTTTCGGCCTCATCGTCCACCATACCGACAGCGAACGCGAATATGCCTATGACGCCAACACGAAGAGCACCGGCAAGCTTGTCGAAGCCCTCAAGGAGGCCCCCAAGCGCAGCTGGCTCGTTGTGGACATGAAGCGGGACTGGAATACCCTCTTTCGGCC
>JBAPWQ010000374.1:0-41465 GCA_049283795.1 Desulfobacterales bacterium
GGCGAAGGACTGGAGAAGAGGGGAGATGATGTCGTTCAGATGGGTTTCGACGATATCGACCAGCTTTTTTTCCCGGGGTTTCAGGGCAGCGGTTTTCAATCTATCGACATAGGGCAGGATCAGGTCCTTGACATTGGTCAGGACTTTTTGCTCCAGTTCGCTCTTATCTTCTTCACGCTGCTTCAGGAGCACCTTCAAGGCGATGTTGGTCTCTTCCAGGCTCTGCTTCTGCTCGAAAAGCGCCTCCTGGCTCTTCTTGAGGGCCTCCTCCGCCAGTTTTAACGCCGTGATTTCTTCGTGGCTGACGACCACCCGCACGGGTCCGGCGCCGGACATGCGGACGGCCCGCATGTAGTACCAGTGGCGGCTCTCCGGGGTGTGGCAGGGATAATCCTGCAGAAACTCCTGCAGGCCGCCGCCGATAACGGCCCGGATGCCTTCAGCCACCGCCGCGGCGTTGGCTGCGTCCGTACCGGTGGTGGCATCGCAGACGGCGAGGTAATTGGCGCCCCGGTCGTCGTAGGTGGACGGCAGGCCGCTTTGAAGCGCATAGTTGCGCCAGGCCGTGTTGGTTTCCAGGATCACGCCGCTCTCGTCGATGATGGCGATATGGGCCGAAAGGGAATTCAATACCGTCCGCGCCAGCTCGGCCTCGAAATCAAGCCGGGCGTTGCAGTCGTTATTTTCGGGGGCTGTCACGATCATCACCTCCAGGTAATCGTTTTCAGTCGAGAAACTCAACCGAAACGGTTCTCCGATGCTTGATCGCGCCCGGAGAACAAAAGCTCGTCGGTAAAGAATCTATTCGTTTGGAAGTTGTTTGTAAAGTCGCCGGGGAAAATAGGCGTGGCGGTTGATTTTTAGGCGATTTCGTGGTTGTTTCAATCAAAGGCTGAACCTTCGCCAAGAAAGGTCGGTTCACCCCGCAGTCGAAGGCGTGAAACTGTTGATTACAAAGTACGTTGGCTAAACTCAACAAACCAAATTAACTCAATAAACCCAATTAACTCACTTAACCTGATCAACCCGGCAACTCCACTAATGGTCTCATGCAACTTATGAACAATCGCGGTCGTACCTCCCGGATCCTGACTGCTTTCGTGCGCTGGTTTGACGCGGAGGCCGGTGACGGCCATCAGGCCGAGGCCGTCCGCAAAGAGGTGGATTGGCTGCGGATCATCCCGCTTATTTTCCTGCACCTCGGCTGCCTGGCCGTTTTTTGGGTCGGCTGGAGCTGGACGGCCGTCGTCGTGGCGCTGGGCCTCTATGTTATCCGCATGTTTGCCATCACCGGGTTTTACCACCGGTATTTCTCCCACAAGGCCTTCAGAACCAACAGGGCCTGGCAATTCGTCTTTGCCGTGATGGGCAATGCCTCCGTTCAGCGCGGTCCGCTGTGGTGGGCAGCGCACCATCGCCACCACCATCGCTACACCGACCTGGAGCAGGATGTTCATTCGCCCAGCCGGCATGGGTTCTGGTGGAGCCACATCGGCTGGCTGACCTCGCAGGCGAATTTTCCCACCCGGATGACCTATGTCAAGGACTGGGCCAAATATCCCGAACTGCGCTGGCTGAACCGTTTCGACACGGTAATTCCCATCCTGCTGGCCATGGCCCTGTTCGCTTCCGGTGAACTGCTCGACCGTTTTGCCCCGTATCTCGGGACCGACGGGTGGCAGTTGGTGGTGTGGGGGTTTTTTATTTCCACTACGGTGCTGTTGCACGCCACCGTGACGATCAATTCCTTCGATCACATGTATGGAACGCGGCGCTTCAACACCCCCGACACCAGCCGCAACAACGCTCTTTTGTCCATTGTAACGCTCGGGGAAGGCTGGCACAACAATCATCACCACTACGCGGTAGCCGCCCGCCAGGGATTTTACTGGTGGGAGATCGATGTCACCTATTACGTGCTGGTCCTGATGTTCTGGCTCGGCATCGTCCGCGACCTGCGCCCGGTGCCGGAGCACATTCTCAATTCCGGCCGCCTGGAGGACCTGAAAACCGCCGATGTTTCTTCCGGCGGCAGCTGACACCCGGTTTTCGTCCAGAAATGGCCCTTTTCCGCATCGAGGTCGTCACATGAAGATAGCCGTTATCGGTTCCGGTATTTCGGGTATGACCGCCGCCTACCTGTTGAGCGAGGATCACGAGGTGGTCCTTTTTGAAGCCAACGATTATGTCGGCGGGCACACCAACACGGCGGACGTCACGTTGGACGGTCGCCAATATCCGGTGGACACGGGATTTATCGTGTTCAACGCCAAGACCTACATCAACTTTGTCAAGCTGATGAAACGCCTGGGGGTCGCCTGGCAGAATTCGGTGATGAGTTTCAGCGTTCAATGCGAAAAAACCGGACTGGAATTCAGCCCCAGCACCCTGAATTCCCTGTTCATTCAACGGCGCAACCTTTTCAGGCCGGCCTTTTATCGCATGCTCTGGGATGTCAACCGGTTTAAACGGGACGCCGAAGTGCTCCTGATGACCAAGGATTACTCTTTGACGCTTTCGGATTATCTGACGCAGAAAGGCTACTCGCAAGGATTCGTGCAGCACTTCATCATTCCTATGGGCGAGGCGATCTGGTCGGCCGATCCGGTGACCTTCAACCGGTTTCCGGTGCGGTATTTCGCCGAATTCTTTAAAAACCACGGGTTCCTGAACATCAAGGACCAGCCCCAGTGGCTCACGATCACTGGCGGCTCGCGGCAGTACATCCCGCCGCTGACGCAGCCCTACCGCGACCGGATCCGCATCGGCTGCCCGGTTGCCGCCGTCCGTCGCCGATCAGACGGCGTGGAGGTCCAGCCGGCGAACCAGCCTGCTGAAAAATTCGACCAGGTCGTCATTGCCACCCACAGCGACCAGGCCCTGAAGCTGCTCGCTGATCCCACAGAGGTGGAGAGAAAGATTCTCGGGGTTATTCCCTACCAGGAGAACATAGCGGTCCTGCACTCCGATGAATCGCTGCTGCCCAGCAAGAGGGCGGCCTGGGCGGGTTGGAATTATCATATTCCGAAAAAGGACCTCGGCCGGGTGGCCGTCACCTACGACATGAACATTTTACAGAGCATCGCCGCGCCTCGGGAATTGTGCGTCTCGCTGAATCTGGCCCAAACCATCGATCCGGATAAAATCTACAAACAGATGACGTATCATCATCCGGTGTACAACCCCGAAAGCCTGGCCGCCCGGCACAGTCACGCGCTCATCAGCGGCGTGGACCGTACCCACTTCTGCGGGGCTTACTGGGGCTACGGATTTCACGAAGACGGGGTGAAAAGCGCACTTGAGGTGTGCAAGCGGTTTGGGAAAACACTGTAAGGGGCGAAAAATTTTTCGCCCCTACAGGCCAACCGGCTAACGGACCCAACCGGCCCAACCGGCTAACGGGCTAACCGGTCAACGGACTAAACCGGCTAACGGGCTAAACCGATTCACATGAAGAGCTGCATCTACGAAGGCACCATCCGCCACCGGCGCTATCGGCCGCGCCCCAATATGTTTCGCTACCGCCTGTTCTTCATGTTCCTCGATTTGTCCGAGGTGCCGGCCGTTTTCCGGCTCCATCCCCTGTGGTCGAACGAACGGCCGAACGTGGCCAGCTTCCGCCGCCGGGACCATTTCGGCGATCCGCAGCTGCCTCTCGACCAGGCCGTGCGCGATTTGGTGGAAGAGCGGCTCGGCCGTCGGCCGCAGGGCCCCATCCGCCTGCTGACCCACCTCAGGTATTTCGGCTATTGCTTCAACCCGGCCAGCTTCTATTACTGCTACGATCGGGCGGACACCCGCCTCGAAACCATCGTCGTGGAGATTCACAACACCCCGTGGGGCGAGCGGTATTGCTACGTCTTGGGCCGGGAGCAAAACGACCACCCCCTGGCGAACTGGCGGCGCCATCGGTTTGCCAAGGTTTTTCATGTGTCGCCCTTCATTCACATGGACATCGACTACGACTGGCGGTTCTGCGAGCCGGGAAAGGTCATCCGGGTCCACATGATCGACAAGGAGGGCGGCCGGATTCTGTTCGACGCCAGCCTGGGGCTCGAGCGGCGGCCGATCGACCGCGCGGCTTTGAACCGGGTTCTGATCCTCTATCCAGTGATGACCCTCAAGGTGACAGCCATGATTTACTGGCAGGCGCTGCGGCTGTTGATCAAAAAGACGCCATTCTTCGCGCATCCCGCAAGCGGCGGCGGGGGACAGGCGGCATAAGGAGACCTATCGATGACAGAGTTGATCGCTTCGGCCAGAATGCCGGCTTTCGGCACGCTCAAGGAGCGGCCGATCGACCGGGTCAGCCGCCGCATCTTTTTCGCGTTGTTGAAAAAAATCCGCAAGGGACGCCTTCTTCTCGTTGAAAACGGTCGGCGGCATGTCTTCGGCGAGCGCGGCCCCGCTGACGGCCTGAGTGCGGAAATCCAGGTGCGGCACCCTCGATTTTATACCCGCACGATTCTGGGCGGCAGCATCGGCGCGGGCGAGGCCTACATGGCCAGATGGTGGTCGACAGACGATTTGACGGCCCTAATCCGCATCGTGATTCAGAACCAGCAGGTGTTCGAAGACATGGACAAGGGCTTGTCGCTGGTGATGGAGCCGCTGCACCGGTGGGTCCACACGCTGAACCAGAACACCCGCTCGGGCAGCCGCCGGAACATCGTGGCCCATTACGATCTGAGCAACGATTTCTACGCGCTTTTTCTGGATGAGACCATGACGTACTCCTGCGGCCTGTTCGAGAAAAGCGACAGCATGCTCACCGAGGCATCGGTGGCGAAATATGACCGCATCTGCCGCAAACTCGGACTGGCCGCCGGCGACCGGGTCCTTGAAATCGGCACCGGCTGGGGCGGTTTCGCCGTCCACGCCGTTCTTCACTATGGAGTGAGGATCACCACGACGACCATTTCGGACCGGCAGTACGACTACGCGAAGCAGCGGTTCAGAAAAGCGGGGATCGCGGACCGCGTCCACCTGTTGAAAAAAGACTACCGCGACCTGCGCGGCCGCTATGACAAGCTGGTGTCGATCGAAATGATCGAGGCGGTCGGCCATCAGTACCTGACGACTTTTTTCAACCGCTGCAGCCGCCTGCTCGAAAAAGACGGCCTGATGGCCCTGCAGGCCATCACCATTGCCGACCAGGTGTTCGAGCGCCACAAGCGGTCGGCGGATTTCATCAAAAGATACATCTTTCCCGGCAGCTGCATCCCCTCGGTTGCGGCCATCGGCAACGCCGTCGCCCGCGGCACCGATCTGCGGCTGGTCCACCTCGAAGACATTACCGTCAATTATCCGCGCACCCTGAGAGAGTGGCGGCGGCGCTTTTTCGCGCACATCGGCGAGGTCCGGAGAATGGGGTTTTCGGAGGCCTTCATCCGCATGTGGGAATTCTACCTGTGCTACTGCGAGGCGGGTTTCGCCGAGCGCTATATCGGTGATGTCCAGATGCTGTTCGCCAAGCCTATGCGGCGCGAGAGCATCTACCCGAATATTTTGCCTCCCGCCCGAGAGGGCGGAAGGCAAAATATATAATACGTTTTCGACGTGTTCAGCGTTTCTGCGGTGAAAATGAAAAAAGCCGGGACAATTTACGCAAAATTAAGGACCATGCTGTCCAGGGCGATATAGGTTTTGTAGGTCAGGCCGGCTTCCCTGGCCACGTAGCCGGGCACGACGACGCCCGAGTCGAACTGGGCGTAATCGGCAAAGGTGCGGCCGTCGATGCGCACCTTCATGCCGCCGGTCGGCGTCTTCAGGGGCACGAGCGCATAGACGTTGCGAAACTTTTTGCCGATCTCCGGCCGCCCCATTTTCTCGGCCTTGCCGCCGATATCGACCTCCAGGTAATGACGGGCGGTTTTGTCGATGTTTTCTTCATATTCCGTGCCGATAGTGATCAGAATGTCATCTATTTCATGGTTCATTTTTTATATTCCTCCAAGAAGGTCATAGGACGTGGACTCATCACAAATGGCATGTTTCGGTCCCGGGCGTCGTCTTCGCTTCCCGCCGCCGGCACGGCCCCGTTACGCGTGCCACCGGCCCGCGGAGGCCTTGGCCCGGAACCGAAATTGTGATGTAGGCTTCAAGATAAAGATGTTGGCTGCTGGTGTCGTTCGTTGGTGTATGATAAAAGATGGGTACAAGGTTCACGGTTCACGTGGATCAATGCGATTTGAGTTCAAGGTTCAAAGGATCAATTGCCGGAATCGGATCGGTTTCGACTTCCTGTTTGCGAGTTTCCACAAAAGCCCCCGGTGTTCACTCGATTCTCATCAGCCAGCGGATGGTCTGGGCCAGCATGTAGGCCGCCGTCAAACCGCCGGCCCACAGGGCCAGAAACCACACCCATTGCCGGCTTTTTTCAGTAAGTCGCTTCATGGCTTGTTTTTCCCCTGAAGACATAGTAGCAGTAACCGGTGTAGGTCAGGATCAGCGGCAGCATGATCAGGGTGCCGACCAGCATTAGGGATTGGGACTCCGGCGCCGCCGCCGCCTGCCAGAATGTAATGTCGAAAGGAACGATCCAGGGCCACAGGCTGATGCCGAGGCCGATGTAGTTCAGCACGAAGAGGGCGATACTCAGTAAAAAGGGTCGGTACTCCCGGATTGCGTGGACATCTTTCCACAGCAGAACGACCGTACCGATGGACAGCAGCGGCAGCGGTAGCAGGAAGAATAAGTTCGGCAGGCTGAACCACAACGCTCTGACATCCGCGTTTAAAAACGGCATGCTCAGGCTCACCATCCCCATGAAAAACGCGACGAAGACGAGGGTGTAGGCCGCGCAGCGGCGTGCCCATCGCTGCGTTTCGCCGTCGGTTTTCATGATCAGCCAGGTCGCTCCCATGAGCACGTATCCGCTCACCAGCGCCAGGCCCGTCATGAGGCTGAAGGCCGTCAGCCAGTCGAAGGCGCCCCCCGCATAGCTGCGGCCGTCGACCGCGATGCCCTGCACGAAGGCCCCCAGAAAAACGCCCTGCATGAAGGCCGCCGTCAGGGATCCGAAGTGAAAGGCATAGTCCCAGATGCGTCGTGATTCGCCGACGGCCTTGAACCTGAATTCGAAGGCCACGCCGCGAAACACTAGCCCCAGCAGCATGACGATGACCGGCAAGTACAGCGCCGGCATGATGATCGCATAGGCCAGCGGAAACGCGGCAAACAGCCCGCCGCCGCCCAGTACCAACCAGGTTTCATTGCCGTCCCAGAAGGGGGCGATCGAGTTCATCATCCGGTCGCGGCCTCTGTCGGAAGGGGCGAAGGGAAACAAAATGCCGATCCCCAAATCGAACCCGTCCAGAACGACGTAGAGAAAAATGGCGGTCGAGATCAGGCCGAACCATATGAGCGGCAGGTCGATATGCGCGCTGAAGTCAAACATCTTTTGCTCCTCTTTGTCAAAGCCTGCAGCACCGGCTGCCGGCCGGGATGGATCGACCTCTGGGGGGGGCATATCATTTTTGAACGAGCCCCTCATCCGCGGCCAGGTCGGTGATCAGCGGGGGCTTGTCCACGCCGTGCTGCCCGTATTCTCTTTCCTCGCCGCCGGGGCCTTTTTTGATCAGCCGCAAAATGTAGTAGCTGCCCGCACCGAAGACAAACGTGTAGACGACGATGAAGGCCAGCAGCGACAGCGCGACCTGGGGACCGATGACGGGTGAGGCCGAATCGGCCGTGCGCAGCACGTTGTAGACCGAATAGGGCTGGCGTCCGATCTCGGTCACGAACCAACCGGCCAGCACGGCGATAAAGCCCGCCGGCGTCAGAGCCATGCACCAGTACTGGAACCAGCGGGTGTCGAAGAGCCTCTTGCGCCAGAAGAGCACCGCGGCCGCAACCCCCGTGACGACCATGAGAACGCCGATGCCCACCATGACCCGGAAAGACCAGAACACCCAGGCGACCGGCGGGCGTTCGTCCGGCGGCCATTCCTTGAGCCCTCTGACGGTGCCGTCGAGGTCGTGGGTGAGGATCAGGCTCGAAAGCTTGGGAATTTCGAGGGCGAATTTGGTGCGCTCCTCCTGCTGGTCCGGCCAGCCGAAGAGCACCAGCGGCGCCCCGGCCCGGGTTTCCCACAGGCCCTCCATGGCGGCGACCTTGGCCGGTTGATGCTTCAGCGTGTTCAGGCCGTGCAGGTCGCCGATGATCGGCTGCAGCGGGGCGACGAAAACGGCCATCAGCATGGCCATGCCGAATATGATCCGGGCGTGCTGCACGTGGCGTCCGCGCCACAGGTAGTAGGCCCCGATGCCGCCCACTGTAAAGGCGGTCGTCAGGTAGGCCGCGATGGTCATGTGGGCAAAGCGATATGGAAACGAGGGGGTGAAGATAATCTGCAACCAGTTCGTCGGGTACAGCACGCCATTGTCGCGCGCGATGAAGCCTTGGGGCGTTTGCATCCAGCTGTTGGCCGCCAGGATCCAGAAGGCGGACAGCAGGGTCCCGAAGGCCACGATGACGGTTGCCGCGAAATGCATCTTCGGGCTGACCCGGTTCCAGCCGAAGAGCATGATGCCCAGAAACGACGCCTCCAGGAAAAACGCCGTCAGGACCTCGAAGCCGAGCAGCGGACCGATGACGCTGCCGACCCGGTCCGAAAAAACAGACCAGTTGGTGCCGAACTGGTAGGACATCACCACGCCGGACACCACGCCCATGCCGAAGGTCACGGCGAAAATCTTGACCCACAGGCGGTAGATGTCTTCGTAGATCCGGTTGCCGGTCCGCAGCAGCCGCCATTCGACCACGGCCAGCCAGCTTGCGAGGCCGATCGTGAAAGCGGGAAAGAGGATGTGAAACGATATGGTGAAGGCGAACTGAATGCGCGCCAGTAAAACGGGATCGAGATGTGTCATCATGACGTCACTCTTTTGGATTTATATCGAACAGGAGCACTCGGTTTAGGGCCCAGCCACGGTTTAATGAGCGGCACCTTTGTGAAGCAGATAGTGGGACACCAGCCACTCGCGGCCGCCACGGAACCCCCAGAGCTCGGCGCAGGCCATGAAAAAAATCCGCCAGCGCCGATACCAGCGCCGCGCGTTTGCGGGGCCGTAGGTTTGCCGCAGGACCGGCATGATCCGCGCCCGGTTTTTGGCCATGTTGCTCAGCCAGGCTTCGGCCGTCCGGCTGTAATGGCGCCCGTTTATCCGCCAGTGACGTTCGATTTTAAGACGCCCCTGCAGGTGAAACAGCAGGTCATCTGCGGGCATCATGCCGCCGGTGAAAAAATAGCGGCCCATCCAGTCGTCACTTCCGCTGCTTTCATAAAAATACGCGAATCGCCTGTGGCTGAATATGTGGATGAACAATTTTCCGTCCGGTGCCAGCCAGGTGTCGATGCGCTCGAGCAGGCGCGGCCAGTTGCGCATGTGCTCGAACATCTCGACCGACACGATGCGGTCGAAAACCCGGTCGGTGGTGAAATCGTTCATGTCGGCCGTGATCACCTCGAGGTTGGTCAGGTTCTGCGCAGCCGCCCTGGCGGTGATGAAGTCCCTTTGCGGTGCGGAATTCGAAACGGACACGATGCGGCTGCCCGGGTAGTGCCGCGCCATCCACAGGGACAAAGAGCCCCAGCCGCAGCCGAGTTCCAGTATTCGCATTCCGTCTGCGATCTCGGCCCGCTCGCAGGTCAGATCCAGCATGGCCGCTTCGGCTTCGTCAAGGCCCTGGACCTGCTCCGGCCAGAGGCCGGCGCTGTATTTCAGGTGTTTGCCGAGCACCGCCTCGAAAAAGCCGGCCGGGACCTCGTAGTGCTGCTCATTGGCTTTGCGGGTATGCACGGCGATGGGGCCGGCCTGCATGCGGGCGATGAAACGCTCGATGCCCGCAGGCTGCTTGTCCGGATCTTTGCGGTCCTCCTGCGCCAGGCGACTCCGGTTGAGGAAGCGGATGCCGGCTCGAATCAGGCTGTCCGGCAGAAAGCCCCGGTCTGTCATGTCGATCAACGGGTTCATTTTGCACCTTTTTTGGGAAACCAGGGGATGAATGCACTGGTCCGTTCGATGTACTCTTCGTACTGCGGCCGGGTGCGGGTTATGGCTTTTTCCGTCAACGGGATGCCCGTCATCTTCAGGAGCACGACCGTCACGATCGACGGACTGATAACTGTCCACCAGCTGGCCGGGGTGGCCAGGGTCACCAGAAAAAGTCCCCACCACATGAGAAATTCGCCGAAGTAATTCGGGTGCCGCGAGTAAGCCCACAGCCCCCGGTCCATTACCCTGCCCCTGTTGGCCGGGTTTGACTTGAAGTGCGCCAGCTGTCGGTCGCCGATCGATTCGAATAAAAAACCGATCGTCCAGACGATAACGCCCAGCGCATCCAGCACGGTCAGGTGCTCCGGTGCGGGTGACATCTGACCGTACTGGAGGACCAGCGAAATGCACCACATCACGGCGGCCTGCAAAAGAAATACCTTAAAAAGGCTCACGATCCAGAATCTGTCTCCGCTTTGCCTGCGCCACTCGCCGTAGCGCGGATCTTCGCCCTTGCCCCGGTTGCGCTGTGTCAGATAGAGACTCAGCCTCAGCCCCCAGATCGTGACCAGGGCGGCAATCAGGAGCGCCCGGGGTCCGTAGCCGTCTGAAAGCGCAACCGTCACCCAGACAATCAGCACGAATCCCAGCCCCCAGAGGCTGTCGACCACCGTCACGTTCCGGAAAATAAGGCTGATGATCCAGCCGATGATCATCATGACAATCACGGTCGCAAGGTTTATGAAAAGTATGGTGGCAATAGATTCCATTGTTTTTCGAATTTGATATCATCCATCTCGGTTGCACCAACCGCCAGTGACTGCATCACTGCGATCAAACTCAGGAAACCCACGGCTGTTTTTTGAGGCGTTGCATGGTAGCGTCTCCGTGTCTGATCCCTTATGCGAGTCAATGATCGTTAGAAACTTCTGTTGGTTACTTGGTGGCTGAACAAAAAACCTTTTCTTTTTTCCCCTTAATGGGGGAGGGAAGTTTTCGGTCAGTCGCACTTGTTAATCAATATGTGCATCCGCAAGGGATTATCAATGATGGAAAAATCAACGTCGTATGACAGTAAAAACCTATGATTATTAGAGTTATCTTGAGCGACTTGAATGTCAGATTTAAGTCACCCGTGCTGCAATACAGGCCTTTCGGGTTGAGTTTATGGATGCCGTTCACGGGCTGAACTCTTTTCACGACCTTGACAATGAATACGGGGCCAAACGATGACAGGCAAAAACGCGCGTTAGTGTAGTGCTACTCTGTGAGAATCGAATTCATAAGCGAGCGCCGGTCGCCGCCGGACACGATATTTTCGGCCCACTCGTCGTAGCGGTGGGGCTCGCAATTCCTGTCCATCGTCATCAGTATTTTCACTTCGCGGTTGAGCCGTTTGAAGGCGCGGGTGAGGTGCTGGTAATCCGAGAAGAAATGCAGCATGTCTTCTACCATGTCGGGGTCGATCGGAAGAATCGTCGATCGCCAGTCCCGGTGCCGGTTTTCCCTGATCCGGATCATCGCGGTGTAGACCGGTATGAATTCTCCGTATACGTCACGGACCCGGACTGCAACGCTGTGGGGCAGGTGATCGATGTCGCCGATTTCGGATTTTATCGCGCTCTCGATGAGCTGTTGCATGGATTGTTCGCTGACGGTCGTGTTTTTTTTATCTGCCATCTCAAATTTCCCCTTTTTAAACAAAAACCTGCATATTTAAGAGGGTGGGTAAGAGCAGTGCGGCGGTAACATCTGTCAAAATTTCGTCCCCGATAGAAGGACTGGAAGCGGTTTTCAATTGACATCAGCGGGGAAAAAACCGCTGCTCGGGGAAGTCGACACGTCCTTTATGTTTTGGCGAAGGGCCTCTGAATCCTCTAAGCCTGCCACCCACCGTTCGGGAAAGGATGTCAGACCGTTGGCCGCACCGATAATAGGTGATGATCGGGACAAGACCGACCAGACCACCGATATGTTTTTCCTGAATACCGCATTTGCGTGGCGATCGGCCTTCAGCAAGTTGGGCAAAGAAGTGGCGATGATACTCCTCGACGTAAGTGTCCTTGTGGCTGCCCGGTGTCGTCATGAAGTCGATGTAGTGTTTCAGGTAATCGTCGGGATCGTAACCGTTTTTCTTCAGCAAAGAGTGCATTAAAAGACGGCAAAACTTCAGGTTGAGTGTGTTTTCACCGGCCTTGAGGAACTGGTGGTAGTGCACGCCGGGCTTGCCCCAGAAGCGCGCTTGATCGTGAAGAATGTCATAACGGGGGTCCGGTGCGGCATACTGCGAGCGCCACAGAATACTGTCGGGATGCGGATTGCACGGTTGGAGATAGTCGGATATGGTTCCGTAGTCCCTCCGCAGGGCGGCCGTATTGTAGTACCAGTGGGCCGGCATGGCCAAGGCGTCGCCGATAAAAAGGCCAAGAAGCGCTCCTTCAGCTCGGGCGCGCCCGGAAGACGGTAAAAGGTATTTTGTCATATCCTGTCTATGAGAAAGCCATTGAAATCTAAATTTAAAATCACCGCTCGCTCGCATTCACTCGCTCGAGCGAAATACGCAGCATAATTTTTTACCTTTACGGTAAATATTTTTCCTCAAACATGAAACCATGTCACGACATATTTTTGTCATATTAATCATGGACATCGACAGGTATCAGAATTTCGTTTCGCCGCAGAAACCAGGGCATGAAGGGCGGGTTGTATCGCGCCCACACCGGTTCTGCGGTTTGCTTGAAGCCTCGCTCTTCGATCCATGCCAGCAGTCGATCCTTGTTCTCTTCATAGCGTATGCGGCTCCAGGTGCCTGAATAGCGAACGGCGGTCATCAGACGA
Source organism: Desulfobacterales bacterium (assembly GCA_049283795.1). Taxonomy (GTDB): domain Bacteria; phylum Desulfobacterota; class Desulfobacteria; order Desulfobacterales; family SG8-13; genus JARFQH01. Next base: position 12,837 of record JBAPWQ010000374.1, read on the forward strand.
CCGGACTCCTGCTTTATTTCTATACGAGAATCGACGGGCTCGGGCAGCGAATCGAGGCGGAATAAATGAGGGCGCGTGTCTGGTGAACGTGAAAACCGCTCAAGAGCAGCGAAGCCGTCAGACCAGCCGGTCCGGCGCCGACAATGCTGACGTCAACAGCTTTGTTCGGATAATTTGGCATCATATTTCTCTACCGGCTCGCCGCTCTTGTTCAGATCCAAATGACTTTGGCTGCAATCATCGATTCGGAACAGTTTTTTTCCACCGCCGACGAACATCAATCTGAGATCGCCTTTGGCATCCACGCAAGCCATGCGGACCGGATCGGTGGTGACCCGCATAGCGGTACCCCCCCAGCCGCAGCCGAGTTCCAGTATTCGCATTCCGTCTGCGATCTCGGCCCGCTCGCAGGTCAGATCCAGCATGGCCGCTTCGGCCTCGTCGAGGCCCTGGACCTGCTCCGGCCAGAGGCCGGCGCTGTATTTCAGGTGTTTGTCGAGCACCGCCTCGAAAAAGCCGGCCGGGACCGCGTAGTGCTGCTCATTGGCTTTGCGGGTATGCCAGCACCTGAGACGGTTCCAGGGGATTACGGACCGGCCGACCATTGCGGCGAAGCACTATTGCCGTGCGGATGTCCCGGTGGATGCGGCCGCTGATCGGGTAGGCCAGCGCGATGGCGAAAGCGATGAAGTTGCAGATCGACGGCACCAGGGCGTAGAGCGTCCGGAGTGTGAGGCGGACCTGCTCGGATTGCTCGACATTGGGGGTGTAGCCGGCGAGTCCCAATGCCGACAGGCCGATGCCGACCCCGACGGCCGCCGCCATTTTCTTGGCGATCGACCACAGTCCGATATACTGACCCTCGCGCCGTTCGCCGCTCATGAGTTCGTCATAGTCTATGACGTCGGCTTGAATGGCAGAGGGTATGGCCAGCGTGGCCCCAAATCCGATGCCTGAAATGAAAACCAGTATGCCGTAGAGGAGTGCGTCGCCGGGTCCGAGAAAAAATACGGCGATGAACGCACCGGTATTGATCGCCATGGAGGCCAGCCAGGCGAATTTCTTTCCGGTTTTGAGTGAGATCCGGATCCAAACCGGCAGAAACAGGATCCCGGAAGCGAAGTAAATCAGCAGGTAGAGATCGGCAAGATCCGATTGCAGTACATACTGAACGTAGTAGAGGATCAAGGTTGCCGGCAGATTGTTGCCGATAGCACTGACGGTGTAGGCCGCCAGCAGAATCAAGAAGGGACGGTTGCGGGTCACCTGGCGCAGCTCCTGCCACATATTGACAGGGGCTTTGCTATCTCTTCGGGGCAGCTCCTTGATGGTCAGAACGCACCACCAGCATGTCGCAACGATCAAGGGCGCATACAGGATCGATATCCAGAAAAATTTTACCTTTTCGCCGCCGGCATCGTTCGATAGGTTGAAGATCCACTGTACCAATGCCGGAGAACTCGCAGCGGCGAGAGTTCCGGCAATTAAAAATCCGTCCCGCATGGCAAAAAGGGACGTGCGATCATTGTAGTCGAAGGTGATTTCCGGACCCAAGGACTCATAGGGTACCACCACCACCGTCCAGAACATGAACAGGGCGTATATGAACACGGTAAACCACACCATCTCGACCGCCGGGGATGCCTCGGGCGGGTTGAACAGAAAGATCATCGTCAGGGCGAGACAAACGGCACCCGCCGCGATATAAGGCCGTCTGCGTCCGAACCGGGTGTGGGTGCGATCGGATATGGTGCCGATGGCCGGATCGGTCAGGGCATCGAAAATTCGAACGCTCAAAAGGATATAGCCCAATACGACGATGTCGATGCCCACCACATCGGTGTAAAATTTAGGCAGGTAGACATAAACCGGGATACCCACCACCGCCAGGGAAAAGGCCGGCAGGGAATAGGTCAGTTTTTGAAAAAATGGTACCTTGTCGGGTGCCGTGTCAGTCATCATAGTCCCAAAATCTGCCGCTTGAAAGATTCGTCTATCGGCTTTTGCCCGATCCAGATGGAAAACAATGCCGTGGCAAAAGCGGCACCTTCGATCGTGCCTTTGGGCTCACCATTCAGCGCCAGCTCGGTTCCCTTTCCGGGAATGTAGGTCAAAGAGTACCGGTCACCGGGCCCGACGTCCTGGTACAACGAGTTGTGGTAGTCTATCTGTTTTCTGAGGGAGTCGATGGTGGCTCGGTCGACATTTTTTTCCATCATCTTTACCGTTGCCGGGCCGAAGTCCTGACCCTTGAAAGATCTCAAATATTCGACCTCTATCCTTTTGGCCCGGTCCGCCAACGCTTCATCGATGGAGACGCCTTCTTCAAGATAAAACGCCCCGGCATATGCTTTGATCAAGCCGAGATATTTCAAAAGTCCCACGCCCCTTAACGCGAGGCCGATTTCAGGAGACTTGTATTGTTTTTCGAAATTGATATCATCCATATCGGCCGCACCGGCCGCCAGTGGCTGCATCACCGCGATCAAACTCAGGAAACCCACGGCTGTAGTTTTAAGGCTTTGCATGGCAGCTTCTCCCCGGTACACTGGTATTTTGCAGATCAATCAGCGTTTGGAAGTTTTTGATGGTCTGCTTTGTGGCTGAACAAAAAACATTTTCTCCTTCCCCTTGCTGGGGGAGGGCCTCTCCCCAAGCCACTGCCAGGGGGGAGGTTTCGGTCAGGCACGACTAACTCGCTGTAGTCATAGTGCGCATCTCCAGGGGATTATCAATGATGGAAAAATCAACGTCGTATAATAGGAAAAACCTATAATTCAGGCTCTATTGGCTTCAAGACAAAGATTGAAGCTGCTGGTATCGGTCGTCCGCGTATAATACGTTGATTACGATTCAAATCTGAGCTACTTTGAACAACTTGAACGTCAGATTTACGGAGAGGATAACAACATGACCGAAAACAGGATGGGCACGTCTTTAGAGGCGGAAGAACTGATGGAGCGGATGACGAACCGGGAATCGTTTCTGCTGATCGACACGCTGACCGGCAGCCGTTTCGAAAAGGTTCACCTGCCGGGGGCTCGCAATGCCTGCGTCTTCGAAGTCACCTTCCTCGAGCAGGTGAAAGCGATGACGGCAAGTAAAAAAGACCAGATCATTTTGTACGGGGCGAGCGGCCGTTCCAGGGACGCTGTGACGGCGGCCGCAAAACTGCAGCGCGAGGGCTTCGACAATGTCGCTGTTTTGAACGGTGGGCTCGAAGCGTGGCGCGCAAGGGGATTTGAGCTTCAGGGCCATCAGCCGGATATGTCTGACCCGGAAACCATGCTGCGGCTGGATGACGGTCAATACGGCGTCGAAACCGACCAAAGCGTCATCGAGTGGTCCGGCCGGAATCCGAACAACAAGCATTTCGGCACGGTGGGGATAAAAAAGGGGCAGGTGGAAGTAAAAAATTCTATCATCACCGGCGTTTTCGAAATCGACATGGACTCGATCGACAACCTGAATCTCAAAGGCGACGAACTCCACCCGGTATTGACCTCCCATCTCAAGTCCGACGACTTCTTCTTCGTCAAGTTGTTCCCGTCCGCGGTGTTGACCATTATCGAGGGCCGTTTGGTGAAAACGCCCTTCCTAAGTATTCCGAACTATGAGCTCAACGCGACCCTCGACCTCAGGGGCGTCAAGGCCGACCTGACATTTGAGGCCACCGTTACGAAAAAAGAAGGCGGCGGCCTGTCGGCCGAGGCGCATTTCGACATCGACCGGACTCGCTGGAATGTTATTTACGGCTCCGCCCGGTTTTTCGAAAACCTCGGCATGCACCTGGTGTTCGACCCCATCAGCTTTGAGGTAAAGGTCGTTACATGCCGCCGGTCGCCGGCACCAAGGTGACATTGTCACCATCATTGAGTGTTTGCTCAAAACCGGAGATTTTTCCATTTACAAACACAATTTTCACGTCATTTTTTGAAATACCGGACTCGCTCATCACCTTGTCCACGGTTGTTTCACCGTCAATGTTTATCGTCGTGGTAACTTCGTGATCGCACGCATACTGGTCGGCGAGATTGGCGAAACACTTCAGATTGATTTTCATCTTGCCCTCCGATTCGTCACCTCTTGCGCAGTCGCCTTTCCTGTAAACTGCGTCTGCTTTGCCGAGGCTACGTAAAGTTAATTCAAGATCGTTTGTTTGTGACCTTTTTGCTGTTTATTAACGCCGAATGATAAAAGATTCAATAAATTCTAATCGTAAACATTGGCACGAGATATTAATTGAGCAATACGAGCGGATGAGGTGAATGTCATGGGGAAAATACTATCAACATCTCAGGATGTAGTGGACTTTCACCAGCAAAGCCCGACAAAAAAATACGATCGGCTTACATAGAGTTTTATTTCCAAACGGTCAATTCGCCAGGCCCCGCTCGAGGGCTTCGATTTCGCGTTCGATACGGTTGGATGCCGAGGTGAACCGGGCCAGAAGCGAATAGGCCAGCGGTACCAGAAAGAGGGTCAGGACGGTGGACAGCACCACCCCGGAGATGATGACCACTCCGATGGTGAATCGGCTCTCGGCGCCGGCACCGGTTGCAAGGACCAGGGGAACGGCACCGATGGCGGTAGACACCGAGGTCATCAGCACGGGGCGCAGGCGCGTTTGGGCGGATTCCAGTATCGCTTCTGCGACAGGTTTTCCCTGATTGCGCAGCTGGTTGGCAAACTCGACGATCAAGATGCCGTTTTTGGCCGCCAGCCCGATGAGCACCAGGATGCCGACCTGACTGTAGACATTGAGAGAGCTTCCGAACAGATAGAGACCGCCGAGGGCTCCGGCAACCGCCAGCGGTACCGTGAGCATAATCGTGATGGGGTGCACGAAGCTTTCGAACTGCGCGGCCAGCACCAAGAAGACGATCAACAAGGATAGGCCGAAAGCATAGAAAAGCGCACCCGAGGCGTCCACGAATTCACGGGATTGCCCCTTGTAGTTGATGATCGGTGTGTTCCCCAGTTCCTCCCGGGAAATGTTTTCCATATACGCGAGCGCTTCTCCGAGTGAATATCCGTCTTCGAGGGTGGCGCTCAGGGTGATGGACCGGAGGCGGTTGAACCGGTTCTTTGCTGCCGAATCCGCAAATTCCCGCAGGGAAATCAGGCTGGAGAGCGGGACCAGCTCACCGCCGGTTTCCGATCGGACGTAGATATTGCCGATATCGGTGGGGGTGCGCTTTTGCGCGTCTTTTCCCTCCAGGATGACATCGTATTCTTCACCTCGGTCGATGTAGGTGGTCACCTGCCGAAAACCGAGCAGGGTTTCCAGGGTTCGGCCGATCTGGGCGATGCTCACCCCCAAATCGGCGGCGCGGTCCTTGTCGATGACGATCTCCAGTTGCGGCTTGGTCTCCTTGTAATCGCTTTCCAGGTTGGAAAGCCCCTTGTTTTCATCGGCGCGGGCGATCAGGAGGTCGCGCCACCGGGCCAGTTCTTCATAATCGCTTCCACCCAACACGAATTCCACCGGCTTCCCGGCGCCGCCCCCCAGGCCGCGGCGTGCGACGCTGAAGGCGCGGTAGCCGGGCAGGGCCGCCAGCTGGCGGTTGACATCGGCCATGATTGTCTGCATCGAGCGCTCGCGCTCGGCCCAGGGACTGAGCACCACGATGCCCCGCACGCTGTTCACTTCGTTGGTGCTTGCGAAAGATGCCGGCAGCCGCAACAGCACCCGGGTCGCTTCCCCATTCTCGTAGAGCGGCATCAACACGTCTTCCATGCGCTCCAGCATTTCGTAGGACTTGTCGAAACCGGCGCCCTCGGGCCCGTCGGCGATGACGAAAAATGCGCCGCGGTCCTCAAGGGGCGAGTATTCTTTGTCGACCAGCGAGTAGAACAGGGGGATCGATGCCAAGGGTGCTAAAAATAACACCGCGGCAACCCATTGGTGCCGCAACAGAAGGCTCAGCCAGCGGCCGTAGGATTCCGTGGCCGCTTCCTGCAGGCGCGTCAACCGGCCGGATTTCGATGAACTTCCCGTGGGGTGCGCTTTCAGAATCCGGGAGCACATCATCGGCGAGAGGGTCAAAGCCACCAGACTCGAAAAAAAGACCGCTCCGGCCAAAGCGATGGCGAACTCAGAAAAGAGCCGCCCGGTGTTGCCCTGCATAAAGGTGATCGGTACGAAAACAGCCACCAGCACCAGAGTCGTGGCGATCACGGCAAAGCCGACCTGCCGTGTCCCTTTGATTGCCGCCAGCAGGGGCGGTTCTCCCTGCTGGATGCGGCGGTAGATATTTTCCAGAACGACGATGGCGTCGTCCACCACCATGCCGATGGCCAGAATCATGGCCAGTAAGGTCAACAGGTTGACCGAAAAATCCATGAACCATAGAACGGCAAAGGTGGCGATCAGGGACACCGGTACGGTGACGGCCGGTACGATAGTGGCCCGCAGGCTGCCGAGAAACAGAAACAGCACCGCCACCACCAGCACCGCCGTGATGGCCAGGGTTTTGTACACCTCGAGAATCGAGGCTTCGATGAACACGGACGTGTCGTAGCTCTGAATCAGCTGCATCCCCTCGGGAAGGGTTTCGTTGACCCTTGCCGCTTCCCCCTTTACCGCATGGGCCACATCGAGGGTGTTGGCTTTGGACTGTCGCACGATTCCGAGGCCCACCATAGGGATGCGGTTGCCGCGCAGAACACTGCGGTCGTCTTCGGCACCCCGCTCCACGCGGGCAACGTCTCGGAGACGGATCAGGTGGCCGTCCCGTCCCTGTCGAATTACCAAGCCACCGAAGTCTTCGGCGGTGTTGTATGGGCGAGCCACCCGAACGGTGAACTCTTTGCGGGTCGATTCCACTCGGCCGGCGGGAAGCTCCACGTTTTGGCTGCGCAGGGCCTGCTCGACATCGGCAACGGTGACCTCCCGGGCGGCCAGGGTCTGGCGATCGAGCCATATGCGCATGGCGTAGCGGCGGGCGCCGCCCACAAACACCCGGGCCACGCCGTCCAGCACCGAAAATCGATCCACCAGGTACCGTTCGGCATAATCGGTCAACTCCAGTCCGTCCATCCGATCGCTTACCAGGTTCAACCACAAGATGACACTGCTGTTGGAATCGACCTTGAAGATTTCAGGAGGGTCGGCCTCGTCGGGCAGGTTGTCCAAGATGCGGGATACGCGATCCCTGATGTCGTTGACCGCGGCTTCCAGATCGCGGTCGAGATTAAATTCCACCGTCACTTCGGAGATGCCGTCGCGGCTCACGGAATCGATAGAGCGGATGCCCTCGATCCCGCTGATGGTGTCTTCAACGATCTGGGTCACGCGGCTTTCAACAACCGCTGCAGCCGCACCGGGATATGTCGTTTCGACGGAGACCACCGGTGGGTCGATATCCGGGTATTCCCTCACCGGCAGTCGATCGAAACTGATGACGCCGCACACCACCAGCAGCAGACTAAAGACCGTTGCCAGAACCGGGCGTCGAATGGATACATCGGAAAGGATCATGGCGCTACCCGGGAACGCGGCCGGCTTCGCCAGTTTCGACCACGTTGACGGAACTGCCCGACCTGACGCGGGTGAGACCCTGAACGATTACCTGCTGCCCGGCGTTCAAACCGCTGATCACTTCCAGTTTTCCCGGATTTCGCCGGCCGGTGACAATCTCTGTTTTCTCGACCGAGTTGTCTGGCGTCACCACCAGAGCGAATTTCTTGTCCTTCTCCTGGATGACGGCCTCCTCCGGGATGATCAACGATTGGGACCGGTTTTTAACCAGGTCCACGGTCAAGAGCATGCCTGGCCTCAGCAACCGATCCGGATTGGGAATCTTGGCCCGGATCGTCAAAGTGCGGGTTTCAGGATCGACGCGGCTGCTGATGGCGGTCACGCGGCCCTCAAAACTCCGATCCGGATATGCGAGACTGTGCGCTGAGACAGTCATTCCGTTTTTCAGCACGCCGAGGTAAGCTTCCGGTATGGTGAAATCGAGTTTAATGCTGGAGGTGTCATCCAGGGTGGTGATGACGGTGTCCGAATCCACCACGGCGCCGGTGCTGATTTGGCGAATGCCCAGAACTCCGGAAAAAGGGGCCCTGATTGTGTAATCCTGCAAGCGAGCCTCCAGGAGCGACACTTTGGCCGCTGCGATATCCAGCAGCCCCTGCTCTTCATCCAGTTGTGACCGGGAAGTGGCGTTCGTCTTTGCCAACCTGCGCATTCTTTCGAACTGCTGTCGCTGCTCTTTAAGCGCGGCTCTGGCTTCGGCCAGCAGGTATTGGGCTTCGCTGTCGTCCAATTTAACCAATACTTGACCACTGCTGACAAAGTCGCCGTCGTCGACAAGAATGCCGATCACGCGTTCCTCCACGGTGGGGGTGACCACCACCGATTCATTGGCTTTGGTCGTGCCGAGGGCCTCCAGTTTTTCCGTGAACGGTTCGCTCGTTACCACGGCGGTTACCACGGGGATCGGTGTCCTCGAGGGTGCCTTTGCCAGCGCGTATCCGGAGGTCTTTCCCGCCCCGCTTCTCAACTGCGGAAACATCAGCAGTCCGGCCGCTATGATGATCGCTATAAGTCCTGATATCAACAGGATATGACTCTTTCGCATGGATACCTCACAATATGTATATGCGATAGGATTATGTCGTGTTCGATGAGATCTAATCCGCACGCGACCGGATTGACGGGGAAACCGATTCGGACAAAACAATAATGGTAGATTATGCTAAGCACCCCCTGTATAGAATCAAGCATGAGGTTTTTTCAGGGCTGAAGGTTGACGCCGGGCTCGAATCGATGAATGCCATAGCTTCAAGATAACGGCTGCCGGTGTCGGTCGTTGGCGTGGTAAAAGATAGGTACACGGTTCACGGTTCACGGTGAAGGGTTGAAGGATGGATCCGGTTTGAGGTTCAGGGCGCAGGGTTCAGTTGCTAATATCGGATCGGGTTCCACTTCCTATTTGCGAGTCAAGTTCCCATTTTCGGTTCGGCCGTTTCAAGGCAGCACTACCTATTCGACCACACGCCGTGATCATTTATGGCAAGCAACCTGTTTTTGCCACGAAGGCACGAAGACACACAAAAAAGCAAAATATTTTAGAAAGCTGAATTCATAAGATACGAAGACATATGGAATCCGAACTGGAAACGACATACCGCAGACAGGCCGAAATGCTGGCCAACAGGGTTAAGAAGCGCTTCAAGCACCTGTGCCGGCAATTCGCGACTCAGAATATAGAGGTGTTCCGGCTCTACGACTGGGAGATTCCGGAAATCCGGGCGGTGGTCGACTGGTATGGCGGGCACCTCGTCATCGGCGAATACATCCGCAAGCAGTCGATGCCCGAGTGGCTGCCGCTGATGGGGGCCGCCGTGGCCGAAGCCCTGGGAGTGACGGCGGACAAGGTGCATCTCAAGGAACGGCGCGCCGGCAAGCAGGACGGCAGGCGCTACGCGCGCATCGACCACACCAACCGCAAGATCGTCATCAGCGAGGGCGACCTGAAGTTTAACGTGAACCCCTGGGACTATGTCGACACGGGCCTGTTTGCCGACCACCGCAACACCCGCCGGATGGTGCGGGAGATGGCCGCCGGCCGCGATTTTTTGAATCTTTACTGCTACACGGGCTCGTTTTCCTGCTATGCCGCCAAGGGCGGGGCACGTTCGACGGTTTCGGTGGACCGGGCGCAGACGGCCATCGACTGGGCGCGCGAAAACATGGCGCTCAACGGCATTGCAGCAGAAGGAAACGAGCTGCTGCAGATGCCGGCATTTCTTTTTTTGCACAAGGCCAGGCTGGATAAACAGCGCTTCGACCTGGCGGTGGTCGACCCGCCCTCGTATTCCACCGACCGCAGCGGCAACGCCGATTTCGACATCGCCGCCGACCACCCCCACCTGCTCAGCCAGGTGGTGACGATCATGCGCAAAAGCGCCACGATCTTTTTTTCGACCAATCACCAGGGATTCGAGCCGCACATGGCGGGGCTCAAGGTCAGCCGGATCGAAGAGATCACCGACCTGACAATTCCCGAAGATTACGTGAACAAGCGCAAGCGGATCCACCGGTGCTGGAGAATGGAAGTTTAGAGAATCTCAGGCCCTCTTCACAGGGAGATGAGCGCGAGGGACGCCGCCGCGATGACGACGCCGGTCCACTGGGTCGCCGTGAGGCGTTCTTTCAAGATGAACCAGGCCAGCACCACCGTGGCGGCGGGGTAGAGGGAAGAGAGAACGGCGGCGATGTCCAGGCGCCCCATGCGGGTGGCCAGGGCGAAAAAGGTGTTGCCGGCGGCATCGAACAGGCCCACAAGGACCAGCAGGCCCACCTGGCTTTTTACCGGCCTCCGGAATTCGCCGCGCAGCCGGAGCACCAGCAGCAGACAGGCAACGGAGGCTCCGCGCGCGGCCACCAGCGGCCAGAAAATCGCCTGGCTGCTGACCTGGTCGATGAAAATAAAAAAAAGCCCGAAACCCAAGCCGGCGGCAACCGCGTGGGCCAGTTCTTGGGATGTGATCCGCGCGGCGCCGCGGGAGTAGGACAAGGCGAAGATCGCTGCTACGGCCAGCCCGAATCCCGACAATTGCGCCGGGCCCGGCAACCCTTCAAGGTAAGCGGCCACACCGATCGGGATAACAGCCGCCGTTACGGCCGAAATAGGCGCCACCACCCCCATGCGGCCCAGTGCCAGACCCCGGTACAGGGCGGCCAGCCCGAACACACCGGCGATGCCGGCAGCGCCGCCGTAAAGAATTTGATGCAGCCGGGGAAAATCTTCCGCCGTCATGAGGGCCAAAGCGATCAACACCAGCGCCCCGGCCAGCTGCGACCACAGCAACACGGGCAATACGCTGCTGCGTTTCGTGGCCAGCCCGCCGCTGAAATCACCCGCCCCCCACGCTATCGCGGAGCACAGGCCGAAAAACAGCGCCGCGGTTTCCGAACCGGGCATTTTAAAGTTCCTCCTAATTTTAAGCTTACAAATAAGTGCAATGGTGTTCCGGCGCTCTTTTACATCGAAAGCGCATCGAATGGAACGATTAACATGGACGATTGACATACGAGAAAATCAATTTAGGTTGAGGGTTAACAGTAGTTTCAGAATGATTTGACGGAATTTAAAGGGGAGGCATGAATGCAGCAGAAATGGTGCTATAAAAAATTCGACATCGAAGAAGGACTGAAGCCCGGCAGTGAAAGCTTTCGCTATTTCTTCGTCGTTTCCGAAAACGGCGCGAAAAAATGTAATTACTGCGTTTGGATCGTCGATGAGGCGTTGCCGCGTTTCGACCCTGCGGGCGATTTTAACGCGATCGTCGCCTCGCAGAGAGAAAACTGGCGCAAATGGGTCGAGGAAAAAATCGATGCGGCTGATTTCAGGAACCGGGCATTGAGAATCGATCCGAAGGGCCAGGCGGAAATCAACCTGTCCGAGATGAAACAGCATGTCAAGATGTCTTGACCGGTCGGGCAGTAACGGCAAACTTCAAAGAGGCCACCAGAGAGCGTCACTGATGTGATCGGTAAGGAGCATAATACGGCGGACAACACCCTTCAGGATCGCGCCGCCGGGGCGATTATGGGCGCCTTCATCGGCGATGCGCTGGGCCTCGGCCCGCATTGGTATTACAATCTGGCCGAGCTTCGTCGCGACTACGGCTACTGGATCGACGGTTACACCGATCCCAGGCCTGGGCGCTATCACGACGGGCTGAAGGCCGGTCAATTGTCCCAGGCCGGTTTCATTCTCGCGCTTTTGGTCCGCTCGCTCGTCGAGCGCGGCGGCTACGATCAAACCGATTTTTGCCGCCGGATGGATGAAGACCTCTATCCACTGCTCGACGGCACGCCGGTAAACGGTCCTGGCGGGTACACCAGTCAATCCATCCGCGACGCCTGGAGCCGGCGGGTGCGGGAGAAACGACCCTGGGGGCAGACCGGCGGGCACGCGGACACCACCGAGGCCATCGAACGCACCCTTGCCATAGGCGTTCGTTACGCACTGGATCCCGCCCGGCTCGCCGCGGCCATCGCCGACAATACGGTGTTAACCCAGACCGATGACACCGTGGTATCGATGACCGTCGCCTACGGAGCGGTGCTGGGTCTTCTGGTTCAGGGGCACGCCCTCGATCCGGGACTGTCGGGTAAGCTGATGGCGTTGGTCAAAAGCGGTAAATTGCCCTTTCATGCCGTGACCGGCGACGATCTTACACCGCCGTGCCCCGGCGATCCCGAGCCGCCGCGCGCGGGCCGTTTCGCCTCGCCGGATGCGCTGCTCACGCCATCTTACATGGCCGCGGCCGCGGCCGACCCGGACATCTGCATCGAGCCGGCCTGGAAGGTCTCGATTGTCTACGGCATGCCGTGCGCCATCTACCATCAGCTGCCGGCGGCCTACTATCTCGCGGCCCGGTTTCGCAACGATTTCGAGTCCGCCGTGCTGCATGCCGTCAACGGCGGTGGTCAGAACCAGGCCAGGGCTATTCTCACCGGCGCCCTCACCGGTGCCCAAACCGGTTTGTCGGGCATCCCCCGACGCCTGATCGATGGTCTCGCAGAGGCGGAGGCGCTCTTAAAGATAGCCGCGGACCTGGCGTCACAGGTAGAGGCCGCTTGAGTTATGCTGTATATCCACAACTTTGCTTTAGATACCACGGTGTGCCACGGCTCATCGCGAGCGGGCAAGTGACAGTCCTTGAGCAGGAGGGGGAAATACCCATTCAAAAAAAACCAGCGAGGGCACCCACCCTGGCCGAACGAAGCCGGTTGGTCTGGCCCTCGCTGGGATTGCGCGTGCAGCGCTGGTTTGAGGCGACAGCCTCCTTCTCTTTTTTTTTACTTTTTTATTTCAGATTGAGTTTGCTCATCGTTTCCGCATCCAGCCGGCCGGTCTGCTTGAGATTGTTCTTTTTCTGGTACTCCTCGATCGCCTTCTGCGTGTTCTTCCCCATGACCCCATCTTCCGAGAGGGTGTACCCCTCGTTGTTCAGGGCCTGCTGGGCGGACTTAACCTCCTGCTTGGACATCTTTTGATGGCTGCTCACGTTTTGCATCATGGAGGAGTCCATGTTTTCGCCTTGGGCGGCACCTTTGTGCATCCCCGACTGAGATGTCGTGCCGTGCATGGTCTGTTTCTGACTGTCCATTGTGGTTGGTGACTTTTTCGTTGTCCCGGTCTGCTGCTGCGCAAAAGCCGCCGGGGCGCTCATTAACATCAACGCCGAGCCGAGAATGATCCCCCGCAACCAAACCGAGTTCTGTTTTGCCTGCATACTCCACCTCCAGTTTTATGTTGTTTCCAATATGTGACGGATTGTCGTCAGGCCAAAGATACTACAACGCCCGGGGATGTATATGGGTGAAGAAGTGTATTTAATTGCAAAGTGTTCAGTACCCAGGCAGACTGCACCTTGGATCCCTCGAATTTTCTCTATCGGATTTTTTGGATTTGACCTTTTTTATAAAAAGGTTCATTTTGACACCCTATGAAACTGATCCCCAAAACCATCCGCGCCCAGATCATGATGGGCTTTTCGATCTGCTTTGTCTTCATGGCGGTGATCATTGCCGTCAACTACAGCAACTTCCGGCGCCTCTCGCGCTCCATGCAGCTCTTCGAACTGGCCGATGAGCTGAACTCCGCCATTCTTGAAATGCGGCGCTACGAAAAAAATTATTTCCTCTACCTGCAGGAATTCAGCTATGAAGAAAACATCACCTACACCAACCACCTGGCCCTGACCCTGAAGCGGGAGCAGGAAAACCTGGTGGCGGCCATCGGCCGGGACGGGTACGCCCAGTTCGTCCGCCACGTGCAGGAGTACGCCGCCCTGATGACGCGCCTGCGCCAGGCCGACTGCGATCAGGGCGGGTGCAGCGCGCTTCTGGAACAGATCCGTGGCAGCGGTCAGAACCTTCTCCTCCTGGCCGATCAGCTGGTCACGGCCGAGCGCCGGGCCATCGACCGGCTTACCCAGCAGATGATTCCGCTGCCGTTGATCAGCCTGCTCCTGCTGGTGCTGCTGCTGGGATTCGTTATTTATCTGATCGGTGAAAAAGTGGTCCGGCCCCTGGCCCGGATTACCCGGGAAGCCGAGGCGGTGGCGCAGGGAGCCTTCCAGCGCATCACCCCCCATGAGGGCCATGCCCGCAATGAGATTTACCGCTTGGTGGCTGCCATCAACCGCATGATGGCCGAGTTGGAGCGACGGCAGGAGCAGTTGATCCAGTCACGCAAGATCGCCTCGATCGGCACCCTCACCGCCGGGATCGCCCACGAAATCAACAATCCGGTCAACAACCTGTCGTTGATCCTGGAAGCGCTGCTCGAAGACGGGGAGGAGATGGTGACGGCCGAACGGCGGCATCTTTACCAGGACGCCATGGACCAGGCCGACCGGACCAGTGAAATCGTCAAAAACCTGCTCGAGTTTTCGCGCGCCAGCCACCCGCGGGTGGAGGAGGTCAACCTCGAGGAGATTGTCGACAAAACCGTGCGACTGGTCAGCAACGAGCTGAAACTGAACCACATCGAGTTTATGAAAGAGGTCGGGGACGATGTCGGGGTGGTGCGGCTGGACCGCGGCGGCTTGCAACAGGTTCTGCTCAACCTGTTCATGAACAGCATCCAGGCCATGGAAAACGGCGGTGAGCTGAAAGTGCTGATCGAACCCGCGCCCGGCGCCGCGGAGGTGCGGATCGATGTGACGGACAACGGTCCCGGCATTGCGCCCGAGAACCTGGGCCAGGTGTTCGACCCCTTTTTCACGACCAAGAAAGAAGGCGTGGGAACCGGGCTCGGCCTTTCGGTGAGCTACAACATCATCAAGAAAAACGGGGGCCGGATGGAAGTGCAGAGCTTGCCGGGGCAGGGGACTTGCTTTTCTATTTTTCTGCCGCTGTCCGGCAATGCCAGGGGCTGAGCCGATGGAGCGCTTCACGATCGCCGTCATCGACGATGAACCCATCGTGGGCCGCGAGGTCAAGCGCGGGCTTGCCCGGGAGCCTTACGTCGTCGAAACGTTTCTGGATGGCGAATCGGCCCTGCGGCGCCTTGATAAAGTCGGCTTCGACCTGGTTCTGTGCGACCTGCGGCTGCCGGGGCTGAACGGACTGGATGTCCTCAAGGCCGTGCGCAAACGCTGCCCCTGGGCCGAGGTCATTCTGATTACCGCCTACAGTTCGGTAGACTCGGCCATCGAGGCCATCCGTGCCGGCGCGTTTCACTACGTGATCAAGCCCATCAAAATGGCCGACCTCAAACTGCTGGTCCGCCGGGCCCTGGACAAGGTCATGCTGGTCAAGGAAAAAGAAGCCCTCAAGGAGGCCCTTTTCTTCCAGAACCGGCCGGCGGCGATCATCGGCAACAGCAAGACCATGCTGGAAGTCTTCCGCCTGATAGACAAGGTGGCGCCTCTCGACTGCACCGTGCTCGTGTGCGGCGAAAGCGGCACCGGCAAGGAAATGGTGGCTCGCGCCCTGCACCAGCGCGGTTCGAGAAAGAACCGGCCGTTCGTCTCCTTCAACTGCGGCGGTTTTACCGAAGAGCTGATCACCAACGAGCTTTTCGGGCACGAAAAGGGGGCCTTCACGGGGGCTACCGAAACCAAGGTCGGTCTGCTGGAGGCCGCCGACAAGGGGACGATCTTCCTCGACGAGATCGGCGAAATGCCGCCCAGCATGCAGGTCAAGCTCCTGCGTTTCGTCGAAGAGCGCTCTTTTCTGCGGGTGGGCGGCGTCAAGCCGATTGCCGTGGAGGTGCGCCTGGTGGCGGCCAGCAATCGGGACCTCAAGGAGATGGTTGCAGCCGGCGGCTTCCGGGAAGATCTCTATTATCGTCTCAACGTCGTGGTCATCCCGCTGCCGCCCCTGCGGGCCAGGGCCGATGATGTCCCGCTGCTTATCCGCCACTTCCTCGACAAGTACAGCAGGACATTCGGTAAAGAGATCACGGGCGTGGGCCCGGAAGTGCTGGAAATTCTGTCCCGTTACCCCTTTCCCGGCAACGTGCGCGAGCTGGAGAACATCATAGAAAGGGCCGTCGCGCTGACCGACAATACCGAACTTACGGCCCGCGACCTGCCGTCCGATCTGCGGGAGCTGGCGATCAGCAGCCTTGACCCCCAAGCCTGTCTTTCGCTGGAAGAGAAGGAAAAGCAGTATATCCGGGAGGTCTTGATCAAGACCAACCGCAACAAGAGCCTGGCCGCCGAAATCCTCGGCCTGCCCCGCACCACCCTCTGGCGTAAAATGAAACGCTATCATCTGTCCTGACCGATCGCAACCGGGACTCGGCCGGCGACCTTCCGTTTTTTCACTTTGAAACATCCTTCATAACAAACAGGTATTATTAGAAATAAGGCTTAAGGCGGTCCGACTGGACCGGCCGGCTTGTTTCATAATGACACATTGTCATTTAGTTGTGGTGGCGTTTTTTTGATATGCTACTGATATTGTTAATAAATAAATCTGTGGCACGGATTGTGTTTATAACGGCACGTCAGCCGTCAAAATACAGTCGGCCATGGAGAGAGCATCGGCGATGTTGCAAAAGAAAATACTGGTGCCGGTCGGGTCATCCGGAAGAGATCTGAGCAGCGTGCATTACGCCCTGGCCCTGGCTGAAAGGCTCCGGGCCCAGGTGTACATCCTCCGGCACGACGCGGTCGAAATCACTCCTCATTCGCTCGGCAATTTATTGGATGAAGCCATGCGGGACCTGATCAACAGCGCGCGCCAGGCGGGATTGTCCGTGTCGCACCACATCGCCCACCGGGAATTGAAGGAGGAGATCGTCGATCTGGTCAAAGACGAAGGCATCGATGTGGTGGTTTTCGGCGCGGAAAACGGGGCCTGCGAACATCTGATGCTCCAGATCAAGGATCTGGTGCCGAGTCAGATCATTCACGTTCGGGAAAAGGACCACATCAGCTACCTGTAGGAGGAAGGCGAAAAAAAATGGCAATCGTCATGATTTCGAGTCTGTATCAGAGTGGACGGGAGGAATTGGCCCAGGCGCTGACACGTAAGACCGGCTGGCCGGTCCTTTCCCGGGAGGAACTGCTCGACCGGGCGCGGGCCGCGGGGATCAAGGTCGGCCGGCTCGAATTATCCGTTATCAAGACACCGGGTGCCCAGGAGAAACTGGCGCGCGAGAAGGAGCTGTACCTCGCGTTCCTGACGGATGCGTTGTGTGAAAAATCCGGGCAGGGCAACCTGATCTATCACGGCCGCGCCGGCCATTTGCTGCTGCCCGGGGTCAGCCACCGGCTGCGGGTCGGTTTGACGGCCCCCCGGGAGGTGAGGATCAAGAGAACGGCGCAATCGCTGCGCATGCCGCCAGAAAAGGCAGAGACCTATCTCGCGCAGCTCGATGAGGATGTCGCGCGCTGGATTCACTACGTCCACCGGGTGGACAGCCGCGATCCCGACCAGTTCGATGTGCTTTTCAATCTCGAAAACATCGGGCTTTCCAACGCCGCCGGAATTTTGTGCGCCATGGCGGAGCTGCCCGATTTCCAGCCCACGCCGGCCAGCCTGAAATCGGCGAGCGACCTGCACCTGTCCTCCCAGGCCAAATTGAAGCTGGCCCTGGACGAGCGCACCCGGCGGGCCGACCTCCAGGTCCAGGCCGACAGCGGGGTCGTCACGGTCACCTACCCGCCCCACGAGGCATCGCTCGGCCGGGACGTTCCCCAGGTGCTGGCCGATCTCGGCGGGTGTCGGGAGATTCAGTGCACCATGGCCGAAACAAACATCCTGTGGGTCCAGGAGCGTTTCGAGCCGAAATCCGAGAATTTTCAGCAGATTCTTCAACTGGCCCAGCGCTGGGGGGCGGCGGTGGAACTCCTGCGCCTGATTCCGCCCGGTGAATCGCCAGCCGATCCGGCGGATACCGGCAGCCTGGATGGCGGCGGTTTTGGCCGACCGGAATGTCCGCTGCCCTATGACGGCGGCGTGGAAGACGATGGGCCGGTGACGGCCGAAGACGACGGCGGTTTGAGACGCACCGAGGAAGAGCTGGTCGACCGGGGGCGCTGCGGCGGCCGGCATGCGATCTGCGGCGGCACCGAAAAAATTCTGGAACAGGTTCAGGGCAACGGCCACTATGCGCTGGTGGTGATCGGCGACATGTTCCTTTCGAAAGGGCACTCGACCCGCACCCGCCGGACCCGCGAACTGGCCCTGAGCATCCGCGACCGGCTCAAGGCGCCGGTGATCACCAGCGAAGAACTCAAATCACGGTTTCTCTTCGGCAAACGTCAGGCCGTCACCCTGGTCGGATACCTGGTCCTGCTGGTCCTCGTGTACCTGACGGTCTTCACCCACCAGGAACCGGTCATCAATTTTATGAGCGGTGCCCTGCACCAGCATTTCAAATGGCTGGCTTCGGCGGCGATGATCCTTTTTATTCCTCTGCTGGCCTATGTCTACGGAACGGTGACGGGTCTGGCCTTGAAGATCATCAACATCGATTAAGGTGACGGGTTTAAATTCACGGGCAGATAAACAGACATAGACTTCCGGGAGGCGGGTATGCACGAATTGCTCACCATGCATTTCATCGACATCAACCTGGCCACGGCGTTGCAGGTGGTGCTGCTGGGGTTCATCGGCGGCATCCTGAGCGGTTTTATCGGCAGCGGCGGGGCTTTTTTCATGACGCCGGGCATGATGAACCTTGGGGTCGACGGCGTCATCGCCGTGGTCAGCAACATCACCCACAAATTCGGCAAAGCGATGGTCGGCTCCCGCAAGCACGCCGCAGCCGGCAATGTCGACAAGAAACTGGCGGCGTACGTGCTGATCACCGCCATCATCGGCATCCAGGTGGCGGTCGCCATCAACAGCTTCCTGTTCAAGGGCGGCGCCGACGGCCACGGGGCCGCGAAGGGTGCCGGGGCCAACCTTTATATCAGCCTTGTATTCGCCCTGATCCTGTCGGCCGTCGCCGTTTCCATGCTCTGGGATGTCCTCAAGTCCAGGGGCAACGGCGATGCCGGCGGCGGGCCGTCGCTCAAGATCGCCGAATACCTCAACCGGCTGCACCTGCCGCCCGTGATCCACTTTCCCGTGTCCGACACCAAGGTCAGTCTCTGGATTTTGATGCTGGTGGGTATCGCCACCGGCTATCTGGCGGGCACGATCGGAGTGGGCGGGTTTATCGGCGTGCCGGCCATGATCTACGTCTTCGGCGTGCCGACCACCGTGGCCACCGGCACCGAACTTTTTTTGGCCTTGTTCATGGGGGCTTACGGCGCCCTGAGTTATGCCTACCAGGGTTTCGTGGATCTGCGGCTGACCATGCTACTGTACCTGGGCTCGCTGATCGGCATCCATCTCGGTGTTTACGGCGTCAAGGTGGTCAACGAAAAATACATCCGCGTGGTGACCAGCCTGATCATCCTGCTGTGCGTCTTCAGCCGCATCGTCGCCATTCCGGTTTATCTGCGGCAACTGAGCCTTCTGAACTATCCGGCCGGCTGGGATGTGTACTTCAACCTGGGCAGCAAGTTTTTCCTCTTCGCCAGCGGCATCAGCGGCGCGCTGGTTATCCTGCTCAAGGTCATTCATGTGTATCGCCAGCGGCGCCGGATCCAGAAAACCATGCTGGTGGTCCGCAAGCCGGAGCTGAGGCCGGCCGAAGCCGTTCAGGCCCTCAGGAATTAGCAGGCTACACGGAAGTGGAAAGCCTTGAACCGCTCACGACATCAAGGAGGCAGAAATGAACACCCGTTGTGAAATACTCGTAGTGGACGATGAGCCGATTGTCGGTGAACGTCTCAAGGCCTTCATCGAGAAGGACGGCCACAAGGTGGAAACCTTCGTCGATCCGGCGGCGGCCCTTCAGCGTCTCGAAACCAAAGACTTCGACATCGTGATCAGCGACATCCGCATGGGCGAGATCGACGGCATCCAGGTGATGGAAAAAGTGTTCGAGAAATCGCGGCACATCCGGGTGATCATGATTACCGGCTACGCCACGCTGGAGTTGGCCCGTGAATCGTTGACCAAAGGCGCCTTTGATTTCATTGCCAAACCCTTCAAGCTGAAGGAAATTCGCAAAACGATCAAAAAGGCGGTTGAATCCCTGGAGCAGCCGGAAAGCCCGCAAAGCGTCGTTACCGCTGCGTTATGACGATCGGCCGCAGGGGCAATCATCCGCGCGACACCTCCGGGGCTGCAACTGGTGGCGCGCAGCGTGGCCGGTGCGTGTGGCTGGACAGGCTGACCGTTAAGTAGACTCAAGCGGCGTGAACGCCGCCTCAAAAGGGAGCCGGAACATGGATATTTACAGAAGTCCGATGGAGAAAATTCTGAAACAGCAGGAAAACGACACCGTCATCACCAATCCCAAGGAACCGGCCAGGACGTTTTTCAGAAAAATCGCCTTCCTGTGGGCCTGCAGGTGGGGTCGCTGCAAAAAAGACTTCAAAGAACGGACAGACGGCCGCCGATAAAGGCGCCACCGGTAAAACGTTCACCTGCAGTGGCTCTTCAAGGCTGCCGAGTCCTTGCGTCCGGCCCAAATCCCCCAAGCGACCCGGGCTAGACGATCAGCCGCTGTCGGCGACCGCGCCTCCGATCTCAGGCGCATTGTTTTTATGCACCCCTACGGCCCTCGGAACCTTGAGCGCCGGGTCCGCGTTGCGACACGCTTGTTGACACTTTTTCCCTCCTGACCTATTCTCGCATTCCGAAAAAGAAATGGCATTTCCCTTCCACTGTGGCGGGAGCCACGCGGTCAATTCGGGCTGGAGTCGAACGAATTCCCGACCAAATAATGCTATAAGATCCCAGAATTATAGACGAAATTGTTTTCAGCTCCATCATGTTTCTGTTTCAGTTCCTGCCGCATCGACACCTTGAACCCCCTGCTGGCTCAGATCAGCGCCGCGCCCATCGACCTCGCACCGATTCATTTGCCCATCGGAATATCTTTTTTCACTTTTCAGGCCATGTCCTACGTCGTGGACGTTTACCGCAGGGATGCAGCGGTCCAACTCAACCCCCTCAACATCGGGCTGTACATCGCACTCT
Organism: Desulfobacterales bacterium; assembly: GCA_049283795.1. GTDB lineage: Bacteria > Desulfobacterota > Desulfobacteria > Desulfobacterales > SG8-13 > JARFQH01. The sequence goes on from JBAPWQ010000374.1 coordinate 33,865, forward strand.
TCCCCCAGTTGATTGCCGGTCCCATCATCCGCTATCACGACATTGCCGCCCAAATCGTGCGGCGGCGTGTCGGACTTGACGACTTCAGTTACGGCATCCAACGATTCGTTGCCGGCCTCGGCAAGAAGGTTCTCATAGCAAACCAGGTGGCCGCCATTGCCGACCGGGTTTTCTCCAGCCCTTATGAAACGCTGACGCCCGGTATCGCCTGGCTGGGGGTGCTGTGCTACACGCTGCAGATCTATTTCGATTTCTCCGGATATTCGGATATGGCGATAGGACTCGGGCGCATGTTCGGGTTCCATTTTCTCGAAAATTTCAATGACCCGTATATTTCCAGGTCGATCACGGAATTCTGGCGACGGTGGCACATCTCGCTGTCCCGCTGGTTCAGGGATTATCTGTACATTCCGCTGGGTGGCAACCGCGGCGGGCCGCTGCGGACCTACGTCAACCTTCTGGTCGTGTTCTTTCTGTGCGGTCTCTGGCACGGCGCCAGTTGGAACTTCATCATCTGGGGACTCTTGCACGGCTTGTTTCTGGTAATCGAGCGCCTGGGATTTGATAAGGCCCTAAACCGGTCCTGGCCGCCGCTGAGGAATGTTTACGTCATGACGGTGGTTTGCAGCGGCTGGGTTTTTTTCCGGACCGACAGCCTTTCGGCCGCGCTCCACTATCTGGGGGCCATGGCCGGGTTGAATCCGGCCGTGCCCATTCAGCAGCAGGCGTTTATTTACATAGATCACCACATTCGCCTGGCCATCGCGGCCGGGATCCTGTTTTCGTTTTTGACAGTGTTCCGGGGTGCGAGAACCGTCATGAGAGGAAATATCGGGACCCGGGAAATTTTCCGGGTGCAATAATCCGGTGATCCAATCACCCATCACACGAGTCCACCATTTTGATTATGCGGCTACCGCAGGTGGACGTGGTATTTCCCTGAAGCGGATAAGATAACAATGCGTCGGATAAAACTGGTAACCGTTTCGAAAATAATGCTCATCGGCCTCTTTTTGCTGTTTCTTTTTGCCCCGCCGATAAAAACGATGCTCACGCCGCGGTCAAGCTGGTCGTATAACGAAAAGCGGCTGCTGGCCGAGCCACCGGAGTTGAGGTTCGAGTGGGAGGCGGCAAGCGAGTTCCCCAATAAGTATGAAGCCTATTACAACGATCATTTCGGTTTCCGGCAATGGCTGATCCAGCGCTATAACCGTTACATGAAAAAAATTTTCGGCGGCAGATACATCAACCCCAAAGTGCTCAGTGGGGACGATGGCTGGATGTAATTCACCGTGAACGGCTTGATGGAAAGCTTCCTGGGTCAGAACCGGCTTACCGAAGCGGAACTTGACGTTTTCCGCGCCCACCTTGAATCCAAGACAAAATGGCTGGACCGGCGGGAGATCGGCTATCTTTTTGTCGTCGCCCCCGACAAGCAGTCGATCTATCCGGATCACCTGCCGCGCGACATCCAGGAACACGGCGGGCAGACCCGCTTCGATCAGCTCATCGAGCACATGCAGCAGAATTCGAGCCTGGACGTTCTCGATCTGCGCCCCGCACTTCTTCAGGCCAGGGAAAGCCGGCAGGTTTACTACCGCACGGATGCGCACTGGAATGTGGATGGAGTTGTGGCAGCCTATCACGAAATCATGAAACGCGTGCAGGCGATGTTTCCGGACGCGTCGCTGCCCGTCGTTTCATCCGTTGAACAGCGTCGTGTTTTCGCTCCCAGGGGCGACCTGGCGAACATCATCCAGCTGGAGGATCATCTGGCGGAAAAAATCATGGTGCCCGACCTGCGCGACGGCTGCGCCCGGCCGCTCCGGATGGATCTTCCGGGCGTGAGCGCGGATCATGCCTTTCAGTGTGCCACCGGGGCCCTGCGGGTGGTTATGTTCGTCGATTCCTTTGCCCTGGCGCTGGAGATGCTTTTTGCCGAAAGTTTCCGGGAACTCGTCGTCGTGTGGCAGCCTTACGACCATGACCTGATGGTTCAGCTCGTCGACCGGTTCAGACCCAACCTCGTGATCGAAGAAATGGCGGAAAGATACCTTGACCGTGTCAGGCCGCCGGAGCGAACCATCGTGGCCGATCCGATCGGGAGCGTCGACGGCGGATAGAAGCTGGCCCGGGTAATTCTCACCGGTGCGCCGGCCGGTGACCCGAGCGATTCTGTTTCGGCTATCTTTCGGCACCTGGTCAATGGCCTCGAGGAGGCGCAGGCGATCTTGCAGCCATTGGCGGAGCTGACGTTGCGGGCAGCATCTTGATTGTCTTTTTGGAGGGATTATTTGTATGTCATGACAAATGAAGGCGATAAATCTGCGAGAGTCCGCAACCGCCGGGTCCACCTGGCCAATGAGCGCACGTTTCTGGCATGGATCAGGACCAGCCTGGGGATAATGGCCTTCGGATTTGTCGTCGAAAAGTTTGCGCTGTTCATCAGGCAAGTCTCAGCCATCCTGGGAAAACCACACCTGCCGGATCCACTCGGCCCCCTTCCTCCCCACGGATATTCATGGGTTTTCGGGATATTTCTCGTCGGCCTGGGCGCCCTGATGGGCGTGCTGGCCCTCGTCCGGTTCAAGGAGGTCGACCGGCAGATAGATGCGGATACGTATCGCCCCTCGTCCGTGCTCGATGTCTTGCTGGGCATAGCGATCGTTTCGGTCGGTATCTTTCTGGTGCTGTACTTGATTCACAGCACCTGAGGACTCTATTCAAAAGCTATTTGTAGGAAATGAAGAGGTGAGGTCCGACCGAGACTATTCGGCGGCCTTTGTGACGATGCAGGGGGTTCCCGAGAAATACGGCCGCAACCGCGTAAACCGGTCTGACCGCAGCATCGATGCTCTGTTGAAATATCTGGCGGCCCATCGACCCGTTCTTAAGGGGACTTTTGTGGCGGTGTAAGGTCCTGCGGCAACAGGTCGGTGACGACATCTTTCAGCTTATCCTTCAGATTCAGCGGTTTCTTGGTTTCGGCGTCGACCATGACAAAGGTGATGTCGGCATCGGCAATCAGTTCGGCGGTTTGTTTGTTGTGGATTTCCTGGCGCATGACACCGCTGGTGGTGCCGATTTTCGACAACCGGGTCTGAATGTCGATCACATCTCCGAACGAGGCCGGGCGCCGGTAATTGATGTTGATGTTGACCACGAAAAAGATTACGCCTTTCAGATGATTGAAAAAATCGGGGTTCCCGTCGAAAAAGGCCCAGCGGCCTTCCTCCAGAAATTCCAGGTAGCGGGCGTTGTTCACGTGGCCGAACATGTCCAGGTGATAGCCTCTGATCTTGATCTCCGTCTGAATCATCATGCCATGATTTCCTTTGCTTTCGGTAACGACACTCATCTCCAGTTGTTGCGCTAACCATCGCCCGCCCCGCGGTTTTATAAAAGGCTCTGACAGGTTCCCGATTCAAAAATCCGCTTCTTATCCTTCATCCGGCGCAGCCTGTCAAATCCATGCCGGATCGACCTCTGCGACGGGCGCGCACTGGACATCCCCGGCGGCGTGCATAATCATAAGTTTGAACTTATTGCGCACACAAGGGAGGGTTTCTTTTTGGATACCATTACCCAGATAGCTCTCGGAGCCGGTGTCGGCGAGGCGGTTCTGGGGCGGCAGGTCGGCCGGCGGGCCATGCTCTGGGGCGGCGTATGCGGCCTTTTTCCCGATCTGGACGTCCTGGTGCCCCTCGGTGATGCCGTCAAGAATTTTACCTATCACCGCGGGCCGAGCCATTCGCTGTTCTTGCTGGCGGCGCTGACACCGGTGTTTGTGTATGCGATCCGCCGGCTGCACGCGCAGACCGCTCAATTCCGCACAAGATGGTATGCCTTGGTATATCTCGCGTTTGTCACGCACGTGCTGCTCGATTGCCTGACCGTTTACGGGACCCAGATCCTGTGGCCGCTGAGAACCCCGCCCGTGATGTGGTCGACCATTTTCATCATCGATCCGGCGTATTCCATACCGCTTTTTGCCGGCGTGCTGACCGCATTGATCTTGAGCCGAAAATCTCGCCGGGGGCGAGCCCTCAACGCGGCCGGCCTGATCCTGAGCACCCTTTACCTGGCCTGGAGCATCGGTGCGAAACAGTATGTCGATATCGCGGCCCACGAATCCTTGAAGAACCAGAAAATCGCCTACGAGAGGCTTCTGAGTGTTCCCGCGCCGTTCAACACCCTTTTATGGCGGGTCCTGGTCATGGATGGGCAGGGGTACCACGAAGGGTTTTATTCGCTCCTGGACGAGGACCGGCACATACGATTCGACTACCATGCCAGCGATCCCGACCTGCTCGACGGCCTCGATCGCCATTGGCCGGTGGAGCGCCTGAAATGGTTCACGCACGGGTTTTATTCGGTCGAGCGCCTGGGAGGCGACATCGTCATGCGGGACCTGAGAATGGGGCTCGAACCGCATTATGTCTTCAGCTTCAAGGTGGGGCAGACAGGCAACCCGCAGGCCGTTCCGTCCCAAAGCAAAAGGGTTTATGGTGAGCGGGGGTGGGGAAAGCTTTACTGGGTTTGGCAGCGAATCTGGACCGACGATCCCGAGATCATAGGGACGGCAAAATCGGGCGCCACGGCTGCTTGAATCCCAGCATCGAAAGATAAATACAGTTACCCGGATACGCCGCGTGCAGGGTGCGCAGGTTTTCCACGGGATCGTAAATCCCGTTGTCCCGATCCTGGCCTATACGGACGCTCTTGAACAGCAGCGCCACATTTGTCGACATCCAGGCCTCGATCACGACCGGCAGGCCGTAATCGGCCAATGCATCGATGTTCGCATCTTTTCCGATGACCGGCTGGGTGATGACAAACCTGGCCCCGGCGGCTTTTTTCTCGGCCAGCCGGTTCAACTCGAACGGCATCGGGCTGTACTGGTTATACGCACAGCCGGTCGTGAACCTGCCCTGATATTCCGTGTTGATGTAGCGCAGAAGATCGATGGACGTGGCCACCTTTTTCGTTCCGCCGATACTCTTCGCTTCGAGGCTCGACAGTCGGGGGCCGCCGTCGCCCCTGACGACGAGCAGATATTTCACACCCAGCTCCGCGGCTTTCGTCAGCAGCCGGTCGAGTTCGGTCTTGGTGTGAAACGTGTTCAGATTCATGACGGTCTTTTCCGGTTCAACCGGCAGACCGAGCTGTTCGATCATTTCCAGCAGGCCGAACCTGGGCTGTCCCATCGGATTGTCCGGAACGGAAAACCCCAAGCCGGAATCGAGAACACGGCAGTATCTTTCAGCAAACAGGGTGAATTTGTCTTTTGCTTCATTTAAATCGGTCCGCTTCGGCGTCAGGATTTCAACGAGATAAGCGTTTGCAAACATCTGCACCTCCCCAAGGTTAAAATCGGTTCAAGGCTTCAAGATAAACTCTATCTGTATTATCGGTCGTTGGCGTATGACTATACAGCCACCTTCCTCAGGCCTTGCCAAAATCTTTATCTTATAGCCTTGTTCAAAGTGTATGTTGATGATCACTCTTTTGTCCTTGCCTTTCGGGCTGATTGTTATTACATTGTAATAACAATTTTTACAAGGACATCGTCTCATGAGAGCACGCATCGTTAAAATCGGAAATTCACAAGGCTTGCGGATTCCCAAGCCTGTTCTCGAGCAGACTGGGATTATGGATGAAGTCGACATAACCGTCGAGAAAAATGAAATCATCATCAGACCCCTCCAGCAGGCCCGTGAGGGGTGGGATGATGCATTTAAAAAAATGGCGGAGAAGGGTGACGACCGGCTTATCATCGACGATGAGAAACTGACCCATACATGGGATGAGGAAGAATGGCAGTGGGAGTGAAGCGCTTTGATGTTTACCTGGTTAACCTCGATCCTGCCGTGGGATCCGAAATAAAAAAAACCAGGCCCTGCCTGGTGATCTCACCCGATGAAATGAATGCTCACATCCGGACCGTCATCATCGCACCAATGACCTCCGCTGCTAAGGATTATCCCACCCGTGTAGCCTGCACCTTTCGAAAAAAACGTGGTCAGATCGTCCTGGACCAGATGCGAACCTTAGATAAAAGACGGCTGATAAAAAGGCTTGGAACAATCGACTCCAAAGCCCAATCGGAGGTAGTGACCGTATTGCAGCGGTTGTTCGCTTTTTAGGGTCACAGCTTCAGAAAATAGGCCGGGATGGCGCCGGCGGCGATGCAGCCGCCGACGATCGAGATCCCCAGGGCAAATGAAGAGGTGTCGCCCAGGGTCCCGATCATCAGCGGAACGGCGCCGCCGCCGATCAGAAATCCGAGCGGGACGGTCAGAGAGACGGCGATATTGCGCGCGCCGGGCGCACTGATGCGGGAAAGCGCGGCGAATCCGGCCGGGAAGAAGCAGACCGCCGCCAAGGGTTGAAGAAACACGAAGATGAGCACCGCTGCGCCCGAAGCCGTTCCCAGGAGCAGCGTCATGATGCCGGTGATCAACAGGACGGCGATCATCGTGCCGCGCGGGCCGAAACGATCCGTGGCCCAGCCTCCGGCAAACGCCATGACCAGGCCCGAGAGCCGCGAGGCGGACACGAGCGTATTGGCCAGGTGCCGCTCGACGCCCTGCTCGGTGACGAGATAGAGCGGCAGCATGGTGAAGAGCCCCAGGGTGCCGCTGACCCCCAGCCCGAACAGCAGCACCATCACCCAGAAGGATGGCACGGCCATGAACGTTTTGACGGCGGCAAAATTCGGTGCCGTGCCCCTGAATTCGCCGCCCCGCCCCAAGCGGGCGTAGACGAATCCGAACAGCAGGCCGGCCGCGCCAAGGATCAGGATCACGGCGCGCCAGGGAAGCCGCAGCAGTAAAAACTCCGTCAGCAGCGGCGCGGCGACAAACCCTAAATTGGGCGCCAGTTCGTGGATGGCGATGGCCTTGCCCCAATGGCGCTGAACGATCAGGTCCGTTACGGTGGCGATGCCCGAGGGCAGGTAGATGCCGGCCGCCAGTCCCAGGACGAACAAGGCCGCCCGGATGGTGGCGAGACTGCCTGCGGCCGCCGTAACGGAAAGGGCCAGCCCGACGATGGTCGCCGAGAGGATAATGCTGCCGCGGTGCGTCAGCCGGGCGGCAACCCAACCCGAGCCGAGCAGGGAGAAGAAGTAGCCGGATGAGATCAGCAGGAAAAAAGAGCCGGCGGCGCCGTGACGGATGCCCAGGTCCTGTTCGATGACGGGCATCAGGGGTGCGAAAACCACCCGCGACGAGAAATTCAGTAAAAAGATGGTGGTCAGGAGCAGGACGGGGACGAGGCCGCCGATTAGCGTCTGACCGCCCTGCGGGTCCGGAAGGCCGGCGGTTTTCTGGGGAACACTGTTTTTCAAGGCTGGAGGCGGTGTATTTTGTTTAGGAGTACGTGGATAGAATTGATTGCAACGTCGAGGGGCGCACCTCCACCCGGATGAACGGTTGCAAACGGCGGCTGTAACTTGCCGTTAACGGGCTCTAAGACCGGACCGGGCCCGTCATTGGATTATCAGGTCCGATTCAGCCTCTCAAGGGTGTCGGTAATAAAGAGCATCGCCATTGGGTCCGGTCCAAGATTCCAGTAGGGGCGAAAAATTTTTCGCCCCT
>JBAPWQ010000375.1:0-2670 GCA_049283795.1 Desulfobacterales bacterium
AAATCTTCAATTTACGGCGCGACCCCTTCGAGCGGGCCGATACCGATTCGAACAATTACAACCACTGGTGGAGTCAGCGCGTCTATGTGATCGGACCGGCACAAAGGGCCGCACTGCAGTTCCTGAAGACCTACGAGGAGTTTCCGCCCCGCCAGAAGCCGGCGGCCTTCAATCTTGACGAAGTCATGCGCGAAATGGAGCAGCAGGTGGGCGGGAAATGACCATCGTCTGCGCATCCTCTGGCGAAGGCGAGGCCTGCGGTAGGTGGCAAGGAGACAAGCGTTACGCCGGGGTCGAGATCACCGAACGTCACATCCAGCGGCGCGTGCGATATCTGCCGGTGGATGTGACGCGGTAGACGGGCTCAAAGACGAGCCGCGAGGTTCAGAAGTGCCTGAAGACGATAGCGGATGGGCACTGAATAAAGGCTTCGGGAGCGGTATCTCGACGGGTCGTTAAAGTGCGGATATCAGCAGCAGCCCGATTCGCCGCAGTCACAACCGCCGCTGGAACACTCGGAGCCGCAGCCACAGTTCTGCTGCGTGGCGGTTTCACTGATGCCCACCACCTTGACCTCGAACGTCAGGGATTGACCGGCCAGGGGGTGGTTCAGGTCGAAGGTCACTTTTTCATCGTCGATGCTCTCGACCCGGGCCGGTATCTGCTGGCCCTGCGGCGTGCTCAGCATCAGGACCTGGCCCACTTCGGGTTCCATCCCGGCGGGAATTTCGGATTTGGGGAAGCCGTGCATGCGGGTGTCGTCGCGATGGCCATAGGCTTCTTCCGGGGAGAGCGTGAAGGTCTTGGTTTCGTTGGGCGACATGTCCATGAGGGCCGCTTCGAAACCGGGCAGCACGCTGCCGGAACCCACCTGGACCTCGAGGGGCTGCCGGCCGTTGCTGGTATCGAACACATCGCCATTTTCCAACGTTCCCGTGTAATCGACGCTCACGAACACGCCACTTTCTACCTTTTCCATAAAAAAAACTCCTTCGGTTTTAGATGAACAATTTAAGTAAAATTGGAACTAATTCTTAAAAGTCAAGGAAAAGCACGCACGCGACGTCACACGATTTTGATCCGCGGTGGCCGGTGTCAGCCGATGGAGACATTTATTGGACCAAGGTCCAATAGCATTTCAATTCTGAATCCTTAGCTATTAACTGAACCGGAAACCCTTCCTCCCTCTTCCCTCATACCGAAGGGCCGATATGGGTGTGCATGAAATCAAGCATTCATATGCCCCTGCCCCGGCCGTTCCAGCCAGGGTGGGCTAATTTTCGGTCAAACATTACGAAATCCTGATTGCAGGCCTGAATTCCAGGTGTGTGTCCGATCCGGGTCGTGCATTCATTCACTTGACATCGAGTTGAAAGGAAGAACCATGCTTGGTGTTTTTTCAATTGCAGCCATTTCGGTTTTTGCTGCCGTCGTATCTGCCCAGGCGGCCGACAACATGAAGGCATTTCCCCCGGCCGAGGATGGCATGGTCCGGTATGTCGTGCAGCTCCCGAAGCAGGAAGACGAATCCGATCTCAAGGTGGAGCTGATCATAGGTAAAACCGTTGCGGTTGACAAGGCGAACACATACTTTTTCGCCGGTCAAATTAAAGAGGAAATTATCGAAGGCTGGGGGTTTCCGCGCTTCATTGTCAACAAGATCGGCCCGATGGCGGGCACGCTTATGGCGGTGGACCCCAAAGCGCCCAAGGTGGACCGGTTCATCGCGCTGGCCGGCGACCCTTACTTGATCCGCTACAACAGTCGCCTGCCGGTGGTGGTGTATGTGCCCGAAGGCGTTGAGGTGCGCTACCGAATATGGAAGGCCGGAACGGAAGTAAACGCAATGGAAAGAGATCCACGGTGAACGCTACCATCCTGGTCGATTGACGGTGGGGTGCAGTCAAAATAAAAAATGGAAAGGGATGGAGGCGAGATGAAAATTGTTAAATTGATGCACTGCCTGTGCGGTTTGGTTATTTCCGTTTTTTGTTTGACGCTGTTTCCAGACGCCGGCCAGGCCGAAGGCTCGGCCCTGAGCAGGGCCGTATCGACCAGGGAGAACATGCAGCCGGCCATCCCGCGCCCGGAGCAGGACAAGGCGGCCGCGGCCAAGCTGGCGGCCCTGCAAAAGCAAACCGGCAAGCGGCCCAATATCCTGTGGCTGGTCGTCGATGACATGGGCTTCGGCGACATCGGTGGGCCGTGGGGCGGCGGGGCGCACATCGGTGCCGCGACGCCGCATATCGACACCCTGGCCCGGGAAGGCCTGGCGTTGACCGCGACCTATTCGCAGCCCACCTGCACCCCCACCCGCTCGGCCATGATGACCGGCCGCCTGCCGGTGCGCACCGGGCTGATACGTCCGATCCTGGCCGGCGACACGATCTCCAGGAATCCCTGGGAGGGAGAGGTCAGCATCGGCAAAATCCTTTCCGAAGCCGGTTACCACACCGTGCTGACCGGCAAGTGGCACACCGGTGAACTCAAAGGCATGCGCCCGTTCGAGGTCGGCTTCGACGAGTTCCAGGGTTATTACGCATCGCAGAAGGAGCTGACCCAGCAGGTCGACGGGCGCCGCTACCCCGATCTCGTCTACGATGCCGAAAAGCTGGCCCGGTTTCAGGAAGTCAGCGGCAAGATCGATATGTTTTACGGCCGCAAGGGCGA